>NZ_JBEOWJ010000013.1:0-77922 GCF_040295965.1 Streptosporangium sp. NPDC002544
GCTTCACGGTCGAGTGGGGGGTTCGGGGAAGTCGACATAGACGGTCTCCGTAGTGGTCGGAGACCCAGGTGTCAACGATGTTCGTCAGTTTTAGAGATTAGACGCAGCGGCGTTGCCGAATTGTTCTTGTGGAGATCAAGGGCGGCGCTCCGCGCCGCCGCGCAGCCCGCGCCCGCCCGCACGCTGCGCGTGCGGCCTGGGGGCCGTTCTCGCGCGCGACGCGCGCGGGCCGCGCAGCTAAGATCACGCTCCCCCCCCCCCCCCCTCAATCCGGAGCCTCCATGCCCACGAAGACCACACGCAGCAAAGCCGTCTGCTACATCGTTCGAGACGGCCAACTTCTCGTCTTTCGTCACCTCGACTCCAGCATCGAAGAGGACGGTATACAGGTGCCGGCGGGCACGATCCAGGCCGGAGAGGATCCGGAACACGCTGCCCTCAGGGAGGCGCGCGAGGAAACGGGCCTCACCGAGCTCTCCGTCGTCCGCAAGCTCGGTGTCGCCCAATATGACATCACGCCATACCGGCCCGAGATCCAACAGCGGCACTTCTTCCACCTCGCACTCCACCAAGAGACGCCAGAGAGGTGGCTGAGCCAAGAAGACCATGACGGCACAGGCCAACCGACCCGCTTCGAATGCTTCTGGATCCCACTCGAACAAGGTCATGTCTTGCAATCCGGCCAAGGCGCACTCCTCGCGAACCTTCTCGACGAGTAGGCGCCTCCGGCGGGGGCACTCCGGCTCCGGGATGATCAGGCGGGCGGGGTGTGTGCGTCCGCACGGGGTTCTCAGGCCGTGCCACTCGCGTGCCAGTAAGGCCGGGGAACAAGGGGGAATCACGGGGACTCACGGACAGGGCAAGACCGTCTCCGACCTGCACCGCAGCAGCTCAGGGAGCCGCGTGCCGCAATCTTCCAAACTGGTGGTCATGCGTGGAGCAGGATGTGCTGATCAAGCGCGTCGCAGCAGACATCGAAGCCGCTGTGCCGGGGGCATTCGACCTCGCCAGACCGTGAGCAGTAGTAGATGTCCGAGCAACCGCAGTCAGAGAACTCGGGTAGAGGATCGGGAAGACTGTTCTTGATCGTGGACATGCGTTGAGGATCCCACGTCGCGAGGAAGAACCGGGACGACCGCCGGGCCATTAGCGGGCCATTAAGGGCGGTCAACAGGGGGCAGTCACGGTCACTCGCGGGGAGCCCACCGCCCAGCTCAGGACCCGTACAACCCAAGATCAGACCGATTTGCAAGCAGGATGTCAATCACACAGTTCTGTGTCACGATCGCCAGTAAGTGGCTGATGGCGTGCGGCGGTTGGGGGCGATCGAAGGTCCAGGGCTTCGTTCCTCAACCTCGGCCCACCGGATTGCGTGGATCTCTCTGTGTTGCCCAAGCGAACATCGCCGATCAGCAGGAATCGTGTCTGCCCGCGTGACCCGCGTGATCTTGGCGGAGCACCCAAGCTGACAGAGCAATACATTCGGATAGTCGGGTTCCTACAGGTAGATGAGGTGCCCTGGCAGGGCGTGTCGATAGTCCCCAGACGTATCACTGGCAGTTAGTCGGATCTTGGCCCTGGCGGTCGAATTCTTCGCGTGTGATCACGACGTCCACCCAATCGCCCGACGAGCTCTCGTCGTACCGCTGGACCAGCACTGACCCTGGCTTCAGCGTTGCCACACTGTCGGCGGAGAAGCTGACTCCGTTGGTGTTTACCTGGTCGTAGCCTCGTCCTTGGTAACCAAACGCGTTGTAGAGCACCCCCGGGCGCAGCTCGAACGGTTTCGGTTCTACCGTCCAGCCGTCATTGGGGGCTTCCAGCCGGACGGATGCGCTCTGCCCGTCTAGAGACGGTGCGATGAAGTCCACGTCGTCCATGACCGTTGCGGCCGACGAAGGGCCGGGCCAGGTGTCCAACGGCCCAGAGGTGTCCTCGTAGTGAGAGACGTCTACACCCTCAGGGGCCGATTGGCCACACCATGCCAAGACGATGATCGGGTGCCCCTCGGCATCGACGCTGACTCCGGTCGCTCCGGCTATGGGAGGCGTGCAACTCGTAATGCTCATGATCCCGATGACTATTAGTATGATTCTGCACATGCGCCGCATATGCGCACGCTAAGTGGAGCCGACGCGGCGGCCACGGGATGTGATCAGATTGCTGTTCAACCGTAGTAGGGCCGAGCGGGGCCCGGCCGCAAGGTTGTTCTCGTCCTAGTTCTAGTTGCAGCTCTAGTTGCAATCCAGCGTCGTGCATGACCGTTCCAGGCGGTCCGCCGAGCTCTGTTGGTCCAGGTGGAACTGATCCGAACAGGCAGGATCAGAGCTGCTAATGCGGTTTGGGTAGTGAAGCGCGCCAGAGCACACCAGAGGCTCCACTAAACCCGGCACGGGTTCAGGGGACCTACGGATCTCAATGTCAGGCTGGGTCTTGCTCGCACAGCGCGGTGACCGATGGCGACGGAGGTCGTGGAGCCAGGTGCGCAGGAAGACCAGGCCGAGGGAGAAGTGGGCGAACCTGCCCACGGCTCGGATAATAGGATCATGGAGTCCGCTGAGGAGTGGGATCGGTGCTTGGGATGGACGTTCGAGTTGATCTCGGAGGATCCCGTTCGGCGTGAGCAGGCGCGCGGCCTGGTAGGGGTTGTTCAAGATCTCTATAGGGTGGCGCCGTACACCTACACCGAGACCGAGCGAGATGAATGGTTTTCGGCCGCTAATCAGGCAGTAGTCCTATACCTCGCTAAGGGGCGAGGAACGCTGCTAGATGCTTTAGGGGGATTCCATCCCGCTGAGTCCTACGCCGCTTGGGCTGGGCTCAAGTATGTCCTGCTCTATCTGGATTGGGAAAACCGGTATCCGGATGAGTGGATGCTTTCCGCTAGGAGCTGGGGGTTGAAACACAATGCGCTGGATACCCTGGCCAGGGCTCTGCCGTATCTGTCGACCGAGGTGATCGATCAGCTGGTCGACTTGATTTGTCGTGCCGTACGACGTGAACACCGTTGCGAGGATGCGGGGTATGCCGTACTGGCCAGGGCGGTCGGCGGCTTGCAGTTGCGTCGCCTTCTGCTTGAGATCGCTGATGATCCTGATGAGGGTTTCCGCTTACGGGCCCGGTATCTCCTGTGGTTGTTGGATCACCCTGAGGCGCCCAAGCCCAAAGTAAGTCAATGGAAGGCATGGCTGAGGAGCCAGGAGGCCGAGCCGGTGTTCGAAAGAGCCGAACCTGTCGCCTGAGCACGACGAGGGCGCTAAGGCTCCCCATACCCCTCGCGTGCCCGTCAGGAGGGTAAACAAGGGGGAATCACGGGACTCACGGGCAAGGAAAAACCGCCCCTGACATGGCCCGCAGCAGCTCAGAGGATTGCATGCCGAGATCTTCCAAACTGGTGGTGAAGGGAGAAGGCTTGATCTCCTGATGGACAATGGGCGCATGGATCATGCCGAGATCATCATCGGCCGGGGAACTGATTTCGACCACCTACTGACTCGCGTTCACGGCCGGGCATTCCCTGGCTGCACTGACTTCTAGGATGGGAACTGGCTTATCGCGCCGATCCAAGTGCGGGTCGGAGGGTTCACTGCTGAGATCGCTTCAGGGCTTCATATGAGAGAGCTCCGAGAGTTCCGCAAGGGCTTGGATCAGGTCTATGCCGAGATCAAAGGCCGCGCTCTTCTTTCATCGATCCAGCATTGGGTGGAACTCGCTGTCGAGTGTCACTCAACGGGTTCTCTCTCGATCTCAGGCAGTGTGGCTGATGACCCAGGTAGCTGGAACACCTTGCGCTTCGAGATCGGAGGCTTGGATCAGACGGATATCCCGGCACTGGTAGATGCGCTCAAGGCGGTTGAGGAACGTTTTCCGATGCTAGGGGAGTGATCATCCTGCTGGAAGCCACCATGGAAGCCACCTGAGCGGACGATCGCGAACCGAGCCGGAGGAAACCAAGTGCTCGCGCCATCGACGGTCTGTCAGGCGAACGGTTCGGATTTCCGTATAGATCGTTTGGCGACCTACGGATCAAGAAGCGTGCTTGTGGGATATGCGCGGGATGATCTTTCGTGGTCGAAGGCTAGGAAAATGCTTCTTCCCTGGCCAGGACCTCTGTCATCCTTCTGGACGCAGCCCTCTTGAAAACCGCCAGGGCTGGCGATGGTCCTCGTGTGTTAAATCCCGCAATCTTCGCTCAGCTTTAGAAGCGATGCCTGACCAAGGCTTACGGCCCGGCGAGGTTCAATTGATTGTTTCCGGTATGTGCCACAATCCTATGTTGCCGTAATTTGGACTCCAAGGTGGCAATCGGTCGTCCGTTCTCGGGAATTCCAAAAGCCCCATATGCCCAAGCCGGGTAGATGTACGCTGTTCCTGCTGAGGTATGGGACACCCATCCCGGACTCAAGGCGTATCAATCACCTTGGTAGTCAACCCAGGTCAACCCAACTGCTGATCGATCCAAACCAACACGGAACTAACCCAGGATCGTTGGGTGTGTCTGCGACCCGAGCCCTGAATTGATCGCTTTGCCCCTCGTGGCCTCAGTCGTCCGCGGCCCACATGGGCCGAACCTTCCGTGTTGGGATTGGATGGCATGCTCGCTCAACCCGTGTGGTTGCGGCTTCTAGTCGCAGCCCTGCTAGTCCTGCCCTTGCTCTGCATCGTTCTATTGTCTGCTCCGACCTGGGCGCTGCTGCCCTTCCTGGCCGAGGACAGACGTAGAACGGTGCTTACGTTCGTTGACCAGCTTACGAAGTGGGCGAGAGCGATTGGAGGGGGACGGAACTAGACACGTGGCAATGCCCCGCAAGCTACCAGCCTGCGGGGCATTTTTATTGCACCGAGAAGGACGGGTTGCACTACCTGATGGAGTTGACCCCGTTCGGTGGACGCATCAAGATCCGTTCGGGCGTCGGGTCACCATGTGAGCGCGAGGTACGCGTGCAATATGTGTGCAATGATCAAGACCGTCGCTGATGCAGGGAGAAGCGTTACCGCAGATCGGGGACCATAGATCGCCGGGAACGGTCACGGGCTGTAAAACCGCTGCAGGCACTGCCGGAAGATATCTCGAGCGCTGTCTACCTGGCTTTGACCTGTCATCCCTCGAAGTGGACATACGCCACGGTGCCAAGAGCAGGCAAAACGCCCATATGTGGGGGGTGGACGAGCCGACTCAGCTTCTTGCCTACATCATGCCACCAAGCCTCCGGAGCTTGTCATCAAGGGAGCGTAGGACGCCTGGGAGCGTCTCTGCTGCGTACGATAAGGAGGCCGCAGTTCTGCTGAGGTTGTTTCCGTCGAACACTTCCGCTGCATAGGCGAGGCGACTCGCTGTGAGATTGTCGACCCCTACTGGGGCATCGTTCATCACTGAGATGATCTGCCTCAACTCCTGCAAGGCATCTATATTAAGGCTACCCGTCCGTTCCAGCTGCTCAGCGATGCGCTCAAGGCGAGTTACGGGCGGCTCGAATGCCTCTACTAGCAAGGCTTCGATCAGGTCGTCGGTCATAGGGTTCCTGATGAGAGCAAGGTGTTTGCCGTGCTCTCCTTCATGCTTGCGTTTCCATTCAAACAGGAGCTCGGGCGGGTAGAGATCCGCGCCTGTCTTCTTGTCATCAACCTCCGCATGATGCGCCAGGCATAGAAGTATTAGATTGCGAAAGGAGTCCCTTTCCTGCTCCTCTTCGGGAGTACGGCAGGGGCGATGACGTGCGGATCCAGGTTGCACACCGTAGATGTGAGCGATCTGGGCGTTCTTCTTGTAAACGCCAGGCCTGACTTCGAAAATCACTGGAAAGGGGCAATCCGGGGCATAGCATCGTCCGTTACTAAGCGCCCAGAGCGCCGCCTGTATGGCGGGCTGGAATGTTCCTTCGCTTGTCGCGCTTTTCGACCACGCCCAGAGACTAAATCGCCTGACCGGCTTCGTGAAGACGGCCGACTCTGCTGATTGAGCAGGGTGCGCTGCGAGCTTCGCAGCGTAAGGCTGCGACAGGGGAAAACCAGTACAGCGGGTGGGATTACCGTCACCCTAAGTCGAGAACTTCAACCTCGTGACCGCAATGGCCGCCCCAGCGCAGGGTGGCGGCACGAGAAGGGGGACTCGACCATGCCCAAGTACCTGATTCAGGCGACCTACACCGCAGATGGCCTCAAAGGAGTGTTGCAAGATGGCGGCACCGGACGCCGGCAAGCGGTGGAGCGCATGGCGGAAAGCGTCGGCGGGCGGGTCGAGCAGATGTATTTCGCGTTCGGCGAGACAGACACGTATGTGATCGTCGACCTGCCGAGCAATGCGGCTTCGGCCGCTCTGGGTCTCACAATATCGGCCTCTGGGGCGGTACGAACGAAGACGGCTGTCCTGCTGACGCCAGAGGAGATCGACGATGCCACGCGGATGGAGGTGGCATACCGGGCTCCTGGCGCGTGACAGCCGGGTGATTGCGAGCGCCTGGACTGCGGCTTGTGCGGCTGCTGCCGGGATGGGGTCGGGCGTCGTCGTCTCCGTTCGCGATCTCCAGCAGGACTCGTGCATGGCACCAGTCGATCTCTCCCGGCTCGGGGAGCGGACACCAGCAGGCCAGGCCCTTGCCATCGGGATCGCGCCGGATCTCGTCTTTGCTTGGGTAGCCGGGTAAACCGGCGCCATACGCGACTGCGGTCCGGAAAGTCGGTGACTGCGTGTCGGCGGCGGACAGCCACAGATCGGAAGACCGGCTCACCCTCCCAGTCATGGACGATGGGCCGGTAGTCGCTCCATCGGAACGGGTTGTCCCACTTGGTCGGCCGGCCAACGTACACGGCACCCTCGGGCATGCGCCAGCCTCTTGTGCACCGCCTCTGGATGCGCTTCGGCTCTTCGGGTCTCAGCCAAAACCAAGATCCGGGATATGTGCGGGATGATCTTAGGTGTCGGGTAAGAGGCGGGAACCGTACGCGCAGCTCGGAGGATGTTGCTCGGTTGAACCTTGATCCGCTGTAAAACCGTCGGCGATTTGTGTCGCCCTTACAATCGCCCGATGTCGGCTGGTCTCCGTACGCGGTTTAGGGCGGTCGACGATGCGCGCTTCATCCCTCGGTACGGCTCGCTACCAGACAGGCGCGACCTGCCCGGTTTGCATACCTACGGTGTGGACGTGGCCCAGCGCGAGGTAGACCGAACAGTTCATGCTCCACCACGGCCCGACTAGCGGGTATGCGGAGAGTGGTACCGCGTCACCTCCCGCAGGCAAGGTGGGCCGTTTCACTTTCGGGCGATGCGGATGGACACGGAGCTGGGGGCGAACGTCAGGATCACCGGTCACTGGCGTTCGGGAGATTGGCATCCGGGTGAGACGCTTGAACTCCGGAGACGTAAGGGATGCAGACTCGCGATCATGGGTGCTCAGATGGAGTTGGCCCCTAATGAGATGATCGAGCGCAGAGGACGACGAACCCTCTTGGTGCCGGAAAACCGGTCGCTCCAACCGTGCGGCTGCATCTGGACAGTGCCTTCAAACGAATGGATGCGGGCGAAGATCGCATAATTGGGAGACCGGGTGGATTGGGGAAGCATTCAGCATGACCCGGCTGGGTGTGCCGACCAGGTCGACGCCGCCTTTGATCGAGGCGATCCCCTGGTCGGGGTGGCCGTGATCGGCTTGTCCCTGTGTCATGACGACGCCGAGGTCATCGCTCCCCGGGCTCGCAGAGCCATCGCCTCCGGCGAACAACAGCTTCGCTGCCAGGGGTTGACCGCCGTGTCACACATGGTCCGCCGTACCGGTGAGATCGATGACATGACGCTGGAGACTCTCCGGCCGCTTCTGCACGACCTGAACCCTGTGGTTCGCGAACACGCGGGCAGCATCGTCGCCGATGTGTGGATCTTCGTCCCGCATCCCCGTCTACCGGCTTGGTTGAGCAGGCGACAGAGACTACAGAGCATCAAATGGTGGTTCGTGATGAGGTGGACCGACATCGGCCTGTACTTCCGCCGACCTTGAACGGAGGCCACCTGCCGTTGATCTCGCGAAAAGCGCTTTTCAAGATCCGGAACATGTACGGATCGACCTCTCCTCTCCAATGAAGGTCACCTGATTTACCAGCAGGTCAACGTGCCGCCAAGCCAAGAAGCAGCGTTCCACTTCTAATCCGATGCCCTCCTGCATGGAGGTGATGCAAAAGAGTGTGTGAGAAGGGCGGGGAACTCCACAGAGCACCTCCCAGAGGACCCTCAGGCTTGGCTGTGCCGAATACGTGCTGAAGTCCCGTGAGATCGCGAGCTGATGGGAGCGTTTGTGCAGGTAGAAGGCGCGTCCAGCGGTGGCGGCCGAAGGGAATGACGTTCACCGATCGGCGGAGAGGTTCAGGAGACGGAGCGCTTCTCTGGGGGGTTCCTCCAGTCGTCTGGCCCCGCCGTCTCGTCAGCGGAAGGGAGCGCAATGTCGGTCTCGGCGCCCCAGCCGGTCAGGCGGGCGTCGACGACATGGAAATCCGAGATGTCGACGCCGTTGACCTTGTCGACCCATTCGGTCCAGGAGGTCCGGACTCTACGCACCAGATGGTCCTCGCCGAGCCAGAGCCGCCAGGAGAGTTTGATCTTTGCGTACTTCCCGGTGGGCTTCCCGTCGTGTTGATCGCGGAACGCAGGAGACACCTTGTAGAGCTCAGCGAAAGTGAGCGTCCCCTGGTGGATCGTGGTGCGAGTGCCGTCGTAGACGCCTCCTGGGCGCTTGACCTTGGCTGTGGCCAGCACCGCTTTCAGCGCGGCCGGATCGGCGAGATCGATCCCGGCGGACTCCAGGAAGGGACGAGTCTTCTCGTCCTCGAAGATGAGGACCCAGGTCTTTCCCTCAGGAACGATCCAGTGCCCGCCCTGGCCATACGTCTGGCCCTTGAACGTGAGGTATCGATAGGGAGAGCGAGGATCATCGGGGTCGTTGACGTCTCTGACGTCAGTGGCCGCCACCGTGCCCCCATCGAAATCGGCGAAGGTCTTCTCCCGATAACTGTTTCTCTCCCCGCGTCTCCACCAGGTGGTGACCTCTGACATGGTCACGCCCCGGTTCTCGACGAGCTGACGCCTGAGCGCGTCGGCCGGGCCGGTCGGCGCCGTCTGAGCGTCCGCGGTGGTGCCGAGTCCGGTGACCATGGCGGACACGGTCAATGTGACAGCCATCGTGGCAGCCCATCGCCTCATCTGAACTGTCCTTTCTCTCGATCCTCCCCAAACCGAAAAGGCACCGCGTAATCTTCACGCCCCGAGGTCTCTTTTTGATCACCGGGTCAGGGGGCGTCGGCGAGCCGACCGGCCCGGCGGACGGCAATGAGGCACTTGACACGCTCGGCTCCTCGCCGGTGATTCCGCCGCGGCGCGGCGTGCAGGTATCCACAGGCCGCTCCGACGGGACATCACTTCCTGCGCAACGCACCGGATAGCCCCGGTGGAGCAACGCTATGTCGAATGTGTGCTGAAGTTCTGTGCAATCGCGAGGCTTCAGCATCGTTTGCCCAGGTAGAGAGCATGATCGCCGGTTGCGGTGAGCGGGACTCATAATCCCCGGCCCATGAGGGGTTCCGTTCCTTGCGCCGCCTCATCGAATGATGGATGCACTCCGGCCGAGAGTGGCCAGCTCTGCGTGACTAAGCGCGTGACAACCATGGCGAACGACGGCGGACTCTCACGGTCCTTCACAGACCGCTCTCGCAGGTGGGCCCCCACGACGGTGCTGAACACAAAGGTGTTTTGACTGCTTGCGGAGCAGGAGGCCGCTGGTTCGATTCCAGCCAGAGGTGCCGCGAAACACAAGGTAGAAGGCCGCTCCCGACCTCCGGGAGCGGCCTTCACGATCCTCTGAGTGACTAAGCTTCTGGATCATCGTCAAAGATGCGGTCCATCGCGGTGGCTCCACCTTGAAGAAACTGATGTTCCCCGGCGCGGTTCAACTTTGACGGTACCCACTGGCGTCCATGGGGATTCCAAAACCGTGCGGTCGTCGCAAAAGGCCAACAACAGCCAGTCCGGCCAACCGCGTTGATGCACCTCGTGCGGGTCGACGTCGAGCAGCTCGGCCATCGCCAGCTGAGCAGTCATCCACGGCACTGTCCCCGCGATCCACCGCGAGAGCTTTTCTTTGCGGGCGGCTAGCGCGCCCTCTCCCCGAGCGCGGTGACGTTCAGCGACCCGCCGTAAGAAATCTTCCGCCGTCCAGCGCTTGCGGGTAAGCAGCGTGGGCAGCGAGTGACACTCCACGGTGTTCACAGATGCGTCGTCCCCTCTGGTCAAGGGCCGGCCCCCAAGTGTGGTGCCGTATACGGGTGCCGGGAATAGCGCCGGGGTAGGAAGCAACACAAGGCAACCGCTCGGCAACGCTAACTCTCTTCATCACGAGCCTGCGATGAGCGACCGTAAGCCCACCAGCGCGTTACCTGGGCATTGCCTTTCCTGCCCGACAGGCTGACGCAGAAAGGAGGGCGCCACCGGTGAAACTGAGCGACCTCCTCGCCGACCACGACCACCGCGTGATCCAAGGTGATCCCACGGCGACCGACGTCCGGGCCGGTATCGCCTATGACTCACGGCGGATGACCCCCGGATCGATGTACATCGCCATGCGGGGCTCCCGCGCCGACGGTCACCGGTTCATAGCCGACGCCGTGGCGCGCGGCGCCGTGGCGGTGCTGGTCGACCGCCCGATCGACGACAACGTGCCGCCGCACGTGTGTGTGGTGCGGGTGGCAGACACCCGTGCAGCGGTCCCCGTTGTAGCCTCCAGGTACTTCGGTGAACCTGCGCGTGAACTCGCCGTCGTGGCCGTCACCGGCACGAACGGCAAGACGTCGGTGTCCTACATGATCGAGGAGGTTCTCCGCACCGGCCTGAAGGTGCGGGCCGGGGTCATCGGCACCGACGGGTACCGCGTCGGCCACGAGACGATCAAGGTTGACCGGACGACGCCCACCACTCCGGAGTCAGTGGACCTGCAGCACATCCTGCGGCTTATGCGGGATCGCGGCGCAGGCACAGTGATCATGGAGGCGTCGTCCATGGCGCTGACGCTTAACCGCGTCGACTGCGCTGACATCGACGTCGGCGTGTTCACCAACCTCACGCCTGATCACCTCGACAACCACGGCAGCATGGAGGAGTACAAGGCCGCGAAACTGCGGCTGTTCGACCAGATGTGCTACTGGGCGGTAGCGAACGCCGATGACCCGGTCAGCGCGGACATCGCCGCGTTGATGCCAACAACGACCACCACGTTCGGCATCGACAACGAAGCGGATTTCCGGGCAACCGACCTGGTGATCGGGCCCGCCGGCACGCGGTTCGCCCTGCACCACGACGGCCGCTACCTGCCCGCGACGGTGCCGATCCCGGGCCGGTTCGCCGTACACAACGCCCTGGCCACCGTGGCGACCTGCCACCTGCTCGGCCACGACGTGCACGCGGTCCTCGACGCGCTGGCGTCGCTGCCCCCGATCCCGGGCCGGTTCGAAACCTTCCAAACCCCCAGCGACGTCTCGGTGATCGTGGACTATGCCCACTCGCCCGACTCCCTGGAGAAGGTGCTGACGACGATCAGAGGATTCGCCCGCCGCCGCATCATCACCGTCCTCGGCGCCGGCGGAGACCGCGACACAACCAAGCGTTCCCCCATGGGTGAGATCGCCGGCAAACACTCTGATCTCGTAGTGGTCACCAACGACAACCCGCGCGGCGAGGACCCCGAGGCCATCGCCGACCAGCTCATCGCCGGCGTCGCGCAGACCGATACCGAAGTCGAGCGGATCCTCGACCGCGAGGCGGCGATCCGGCGGGCGCTGACCGTCGCCGAACCCGATGACACCGTGCTGATCGCGGGCAAGGGCGCCGAGACGTACCAGGTCATCGGCGCGATGACCATCCACTTCAACGACATGGAGACCGTGCGGAAACTGACCGCGGACCTGTCAGCCTCCTAACGCTCGCGCCCGCTCGACGCGGAAGCGACCCCCTCACCTCGTGCCCGCGGCGGCCCTGTAACGAACGGGCCGCCGCCCCGGCCCCACCCCTCGCCGGGCCGCTGGCACCCCCCTTTTTTCGCCTGCTGGTTTCCTCCCGGCCTCTCCCCCTTGGGACGTCCTGTGTTCCTTAACCATGCGCGGATTCTGATCATCGGCTTAGGGATCAGCGGTGAATCCGCGGCGGCCATCTGTGCTTCCCGCGGATCCCAGGTCACGGTCACCGATACGCGTCGAGCCGCCCAGCTCCACCCGGCACTGCTGCGGCTCACCCAGTACCCGATCTCCTACCACCTCGGCGGCGAGCCGCCCGAGTGCGCCGACTACACGCTGATCATCCGTAGTCCCGGGGTACCGCGCGACCTGCCGGTCCTCACCGGGGCCCACTCGCGCGGCATCCCCGTGTGGAGCGAGATCGAACTCGCTCACGCCCTGTGCCCGGCCCCGATCATCGCCATCACCGGCACGAACGGGAAAACGACCACGACCACCCTGGTCGACTACTACAACGATTCCAAGGCGACGAACCCGTGGTCGACCCTGCACGCCCTCGACGCGTTCCCCGGCCGAGCGGTGGTCCTGATCACCGGCGGCAAGGACGACAAGCACGCCGACATGGATCCCCTGGCCGCCGGCCTGGCCGGGCGGGTACGTCAGAGAGGCTTCCGCGCTGTCCTTGCGGCCGGTGCTGTCTGTGACGTCCTACGTCGAACACCTGGCGTGCGTGCCGCCGGGCACGCCCATCGGATACGGATCGACCTACCACACCACGACCCCGACCGTGATTGCCGTGGTGCCGGCGGGCTTCGCCGACGGCGTTCCCCGGCAACTCGCCGACGGTGGCCGCATGCTGATCTGCGGCTGCTACGCCCCCGTCATCGGCTGCGTCGGCATGACGCACCTGACCGCCGGTGTCCGTCAAAGCGGAGCGAGCTCACCGGTTGATCTCATGCGCGTGTGGAGGACACGAGGGAACTGGGAGGGGTGCGGGTCACCCACGCCCGAGTCCGGGGTCTAGCGGTCGATCCGGTAGACGTAGTGGGCACGGTCGTCGATCGGGTTGTCCGGTTCCAGCTCACCCTCGGCCACCCGGCGCAGCCCGGCCTTCTCCAGCGCCCGCCAGGACGCGCGGTTGGCCGCCGACACCGGGACCAGGACGCAGGAGGCGGCCGGGAACTCCGCCCAGGTCCGCTCGATGACCGTCCGGATCATCAGCGTCCCGAGGCCGCGTCCGACCTGCGCCGGATCGCCGATCAGGTAGTCGATGCTCATCGCCCCCTCGGGGACGGCGACGATGGCTGCCAGCTCGGCGATGTACTCGGGGTAGTCTGCGTACCTCGACCGCTGGACCAGGCCGAGCGGCCGTCCGTCGAGAAAGACCAGCAGGTCTTCGGACGGCTCCTCTCCCCTGGCGGCGGGGCCGAAGTCGCGGGCCACCGCCTCAGGAGAGGTCTCGTGGTGCCACCAGCGGGCCACGTGCGGCTGCTGCAGCCACTCGCGCAGCAGCGGGAAGTCCTGCTCGGTGAGGCGACGCCAGGTGACCGACCGGTTGCTCCTGGGTTCCGGACTGGGCATGATGCCGACGGTAGCAATCGCCTCCGACCGCCGGCATCTCATTTCCTCGGTGGTGCCGGGTGACCGGCCCCTTCTCCACGGTGACGTGCAGCACGACCACTGCCTCCTGGTCGCCCTCCCGATCCTGCGGAAAGAGTGGCACGCGTGGACGAGTCGTTATAACGGGCAACCTGAACGACCAACAAGAATGACGGCGGCTCTACCCCGCGCGGGCGGCGGTGATGAAATCCCTGATGAGCCCGGAGTCCTTGACCCCGGGCGCGACCTCCACGCCGCTCGACACGTCGACTCCCCAGGGTCGGGCCGCGGTGATCGCCTCGGCCACGTTCGACGGGGTCAGGCCCCCCGCCAGCAGCCAGCGGCCCTCCGGGCGCCCGCGCACGGCCGCCCAGTCCCACGGCTCCCCCGAGCCCGGCCTGGGCGCGTCCACGATGAGCAGATCCTCGTCGAAGGCGCCGCAGCGCAGGTCGGTGCTCGCGGCCCCGGCGCGGACCAGCGTGACGCCGAGGTCCTTCAGCGCGGTGAAGTCCGCGTGCGGGTGCTCGCCGTGCAGCTGGACGGCGCGTACCCCTGATTCCAGGGTGGCCGCCCTGACCTCCTCGGTGGGCTCGCCGGCGAACACCGCCACGGTCAGCACGTGCGGGGGGACCGCCGAGGCCAGCTCGCGCGCCCGCGCCGGGGTGACCCGCCGCGAGCTCCTGGTGAGAACGAATCCGATGGCGTCGGCGCCCGCCTCGACGGCGGCCGCCACATGTCCGGGCTCACGCAGCCCGCAGATCTTCACATACACCCTCCGTACGTTAGCCCGTTCTCCGCCCATGGCCGGTTGCCGCCTCTGTCGTCAAAGGGCGTTCAGGAACCTCGCGGCGATCGGCGCCGCGATCGCGCCCCCGGCTCCGCCGTGCCGGACGAACACCGCGAAGGCCAGGGAGCCCCGGTAGCCGATGAACCAGGCGTGGTCCTCTCCGTTCTCGACCTCGGCGGTACCGGTCTTGCCGGCGGTGTCCGGCGGGAGGCCCGCCCCGGCGGCCGTACCCCGGCTGACCACGGCGCCCATCATCGTCCGCAGGCCCGAGGCCACCTCATCGCCCAGCGGCACCGGCGGCGGCGAGTCCGCGGGGGGCTCGGCAGTCGTGATCGCGGGTCTCCACACGCCGCTCGCGACCGCGGCGGCGACCTCGGCCATGCAGAGCGGGCTGGCCTGCACCGAGTTCTGGCCGATGGCGTCGGAACCCAGCTGGTCCGCGCTCTCGTACGGCTGGATCCGGCAGGAGCTCAGCCCCGGCTTCTCCCGGAACCCGAACCGGTCCGCCGCCTCGGCACGCAGCCGGTCGTCGCGCAGCCGCTCGTACGCCTGCTGGGCGAAGGTGGTGTTGCAGGAGAGCGCGAAGGCCGTGGTGAGGCTCACGGTGCCGTGGTCGACACCGTCGGAGTCGGTGAAACTCCGGCCGTTCGGAATCGTGTAGCCCGCCGGGCAGGCCACCTGCGACTCCGGAGTCATGCCGTTGTGCAGCAGCGCGGCCGCGGTCACCACCTTGAACGTCGAGCCCGGCGGGTAGAGGCCGTTGAACGCCTCCATGCGGCCCAGCCCGTCCGCCACCGCGCGCACCTGGCCCGTCTTGACGTCCACCGCCACGATCGCGGCGGGCTGCCCGACACCGTCCAGGGCGCGGGCGGCGGCGGCCTGGACCGGCTGGGAGATCGTGGTCTTCCTCCCCGAGGGCGGCCGGGGCGGGGAGGCCAGCAGCACCCGGCCGGAGCTCTCCTCCTCCAGCTTCACATCGAGGACCGTGTCGCCCAGCCCGGTGAAGTAGTCGCCCGCCCTGCTGTCGCGGGGGAACGGCACCCCCTCACGGGTCAGCGTGGCCGGGCGCCGGACCTCCGTCTCCTTCAGCACCAGGCGTCCGCCGTCCTTGAGCGCCGGGTGCATCGTCTCCGGACTCCAGAGCACCTTCCAGGTGTCCGCCCGCATCACCAGGCGCAGGACCGAGGTGAACGGCCAGCGGCCCAGCCCCGCGACCTCCCTCACCCCGGTGAAGGACAACTCGGCCGCCTCGCTTTCGCGGTGCAGCTCGCCGGGGGTGAGAGAGGACAACGAGGCCCGCAGGTCGGCGTCGAACCTGCGGTGCCGGTCGGCGAAGTCGGCCGGGGGGTCGGCGACCAGGTCCACCATGGCGGCGAGATCACCGGCCTGCCAGGCGGTGAGGTATCTCGCCCCGGCCTGCGCGGGACCGTCCTGTGGGTTCGGTGTGACCGGGGTCGGTGTGACCGGTGCCGGATCGGACAGGGTCAGCTTCGGGTCGGGTCGCGGCTCCTCGGTGGGCGTGGACCGCGGCGACGGCGAGGCCACCACGGCCCCCGGTGCCGCCATCACCCCGTACACGCCGAAGGCGACGATCGCGACCGCCGAGGCGGCCAGCACGAGGAGCCGTCGATCCCGCATAACCGTTTACTCCCCTGGGTTTCCACGGTTGCTCACCAGCGAAAAGATCGTAAAGGTGATGACCAGTGGCGAACCAGGCTTTTCTCGACTTCGGTACCGGAGCGTGGCTGGCGGAGACCTCGAATCCTCGCCGGTTCCGCGACAGTCGCTCCGGCCGAGCCCGCGGCTGGAGATCGAGGGTCACTCGACCGGGTGAACGTTTCCGGCCGGCGCGCTAACGGAGACCGTCGAAGAGATCGTCCTCACGGTCGGCTGCGGCCGGGACGCGGTTGAGCCGGCGAATGAAGGACTCCTGCGCGAACGCCCGGTGCTGGGCCTCGGCGGGCATGCGCAGCAGGAAGATGTTCTCGCCCTGGCTCGCGTGCGCCTCCAGCGCCTTGCGCTTGCGCTCCACCTGGTCCGCCACGTCGACCACGGTGGTGATCTGCTCCTCGGGGACGCCGAAGTCGTCGGGAAGTTCCAGGTCCTCGGGGGCGGCACCGGTCGAGCGGAGATAGGCGAACATCTCGGCGATCCGCTCGCGGGGCACCGCCGTGTAGTAGAGCTTGCCGGGAATCCCGCTGGCCTCGGTCGCGGCGACCGCGATCCGGTGAGCCTGGATGTGGTCGGGATGGCCGTAGCCGCCGTTCTCGTCATAGGTGACGACGACCTGCGGGCGGTAGCGCTCCATCAGCGCGACGAGCCGGCCCACGGCCTGCTCGAACGGCACGTTGGCGAAGGCGTCCTCGGCCTCGTTCCCGGCCCAGCCGACCATGCCCGAGTCTCGGTAGCCGAGCAACTCCAGGTGGGAGATCCCAAGGTGGGCCGCCGAGGCGCGGAGCTCCTCCAGCCGCAGCACGCTCACCGCCGCCTCGTCATGGCCGGGCTCCCCGGGCTTCGCCCCGCCAGGCGCGTCGCCCTGCTCGCCGTTCGTGCAGGTGACCAGGACGGTACGGATGCCCTCGTCTGCGTACTTGGCGAAGACACCGCCCGTGCCGAGCACCTCATCGTCGGGATGGGCGTGAACGGCCATTAACGTCAACTCGTTATCCATGAGTTTCGACCCATTCGTAAGGAACAGCCTTGCAGACCGGCCCACTCTACGGCGACCACCGGGGAGCCGCGATTGATAGGCGGGGCACCGAAATCAGCAGGCGCCTTCGGCCCTGATGCAGCCGACCGGCAGCAGCCGGTCAGAGCACCGGGACGATGTCTAGATCATGCGGGATTGAGGAGCGTTAACAACCGTGCCACCGGCGTGACCTGCCGGGCGGATCTTCGATATAAGCAGCACCGACGCGTTCGCTTTCACCGTCAACATGCCCCTGGCCGGCAGCCAGCCAGAAGACCGCCCCCGCCTCAGCCGGAGCGGCCTGGGGAACACACGTGTCGTGATCCTATGCGGGGCCGCGTCTACGCCCACGACGCGACCTCTCCAGGCAGGCCCGCAACCGGCCGCGGGAACCATCCGGCCTGCCCACGACGTCCCGGACATAGTCGTCGAGGAAAACCGTGAGCACGTCCGCGGCGTGAGCGGTGTTGGACTGCCCGCCGGTCGACGCGACCTCGGTGAACAGCTGCTGGTCTTCGGGGTGGGCGACCTCTCCGGCCAGCCGCGCCAGGATCGGCAGCCGCGCCTCCGCATCCTGTTTGTGCACGCCGAACGTGTCCAGCGACGCGACAGCGGCCCGCCGGCCGCCGACATTCTCGGGCAGGCGGACCCGCACGTCGCAGTCACCGACCCGCACAATCGCCAACGTGTTCGTCATCGCGCCCCCTCCTCGAAACCACCGTGACCGCCCGGGATCGGCCACGACTCCACGTCGAAGCCAGGCACCTGACCAGGGCGGCAGCAGGCACTCGAACGGCATGGGATCCGGAGGTCGGCGGGGAGAGGCGGGATATGTTTCGATAATGCGATGTCCGAATCATTCTTCGAAAAGCTGAAGACCGAGATGGTGCGTCATCGGCCGTTCGCTGCTCGCGCGAAAGCGCGCCGTGCCGTCATTCAGTACGGCGAGGGCTTCTACAACTCCCGTAGACTGCATTCAGCGTTGGAGTATAGACCGCCTGTCGAAGTGCTCAACGAATAGCGTGGCGGCGCGATACGGCTCATTTACTCCGGCGCCCGGAAAACATAGGGCCGGTCAGCCCGAAATCGGAGGCGCCGGCGATCGCATCTGCAAAAAAATCGGCAGACCGGGCGGCCACGGCGCCGTTCACGTGAATGTGTCCCGGAGCGGCCGGCTGCTTGCGGAACAGAAAGCCAGGGAGTATGGAGACGCCCTCTCGGGCTAAGCGTGTGCAGACCGAGTGCTCATCGGGAATCGGTACCCAGACGCTGATGCCGGCATTACTTCCGATGTCGAATCCACGCCGCTTCAGCGCATTAATGAAATCGGTATGCCGTTGCCGATATGTAGTGGCGGCAGCGGCGACAGTTGCCGTAGACGCAGCATCGGTGAGATGAAACGCGAGGGAATTTTGCAGGATTCGACTCACCCACCTGCTGGAGTAAGTGATCTTGAACCACATTCGCTCGATGTGGTCGTGGGCACCCCCGACAACCGCAACTCGCAAGTCGGTTCCATGCGAGAAGAGGAAGTTCTGGATCTGGACGAGCTGTGCGCCCAGATAAGGACCCAGTGACGGTATGCCGTCTTCCGCGAGGAAGGGCATGACGACGACCTCGATGACGGTGAGGGACGATCCCGCGAGCAACGTGGCCGCGTTCTCTATCCAGGCAGGGGTGACCGACCGTCCCATCGGAATCTGCCCGAAGGGTTGGTAGAGGAACGCGCTCGGCTTGTCGGCCAGAGCCCTCGCGAGAACATCGAGATCGGGTCCATCGGGGCCGTAAGGAATGGAGACGGGGGTGGCGCCGACGGATTCGACGATATCGAAGAGACGGGGAAACGACGGTTCCTCGATCATGACGCGATCACCCGCCTTGATCGATGTGCCGAGGGCGAGATCGACGCCGTCCATTCCGCCGTGTACGACCAGGAAGTCCTCCGCGTGGAAGGGCCAAATCGGTTCGATGGCGTCACGAAGTTCAGGAGTGATCAATTCCGGGTCGAGCGAGTGCAGTCTGGGTGTCCGTATCGCCGAGAGCAGTGCCGGCCGCGGGTCGGGAAGCAACTGCGAATCGTAGTTGAGGTTCCCCAGGTCCACAGGCATCCCGGTGCTCGCCCGCAGCATGCGCTCGAGCCTCGACGCGCGAGGCGTCGACGGCGGTCCGGTGACGATGGTGCCGCCCCTTCGTCGCGTCTCGACGACGCGGCGGTCGGCGAGCATGCGCCAGGCCTGGGCGACGGCCGACGGGCTCATCCTCAGTTCATGGGCCAGTTCGCGGATGGTGGGCAGCCGCGTCGCCGGTGGGATCTCGCCCGAGGCGATGAGTTCCAGCACCGTCCGTGCCAGTACGTCGGTGCTGTGCAGCGGTGTCCGAGTCGCGATGAGCCGGCGAAGCTGGTCGGACTCCACGCTTCCTCCGTCCGTTCTGGTTCGGGCCCTCACTCGAGGATTTCGGACGATGAGACTCTCGCCTATATGTACGTGTACATAAGTACATTGACGAGCTGTGTCTACGTTCCGTACGGTCCGAGCTTACTTGGAGTTAGCTTCGCCTCCACCACGGTGGCCGGCGACTGGCTCACGGCTGGCGACGTCTGCCGGCGAAGCGCATGAGGGAGAGCGCGATGACACGGATCAAGAGTGCAAGGATCAAGTGCGGTGCGGTACTGACCGTGATCGCTGTGCTTGCCGGGTGCGGTGCCGGTGCCGGTGGCGAAAGCGAGGACGTGGCGGGCGGCATCAAGGCCGGCCAGATCAACGCCAACCAGGCCACGGTTCAGGATGGCGGCACGGTCACCTACTCGATAGAGGTCGATGTCAAGAACTGGAACATCCTGCACGCCACCGGTGACGTCTTCGGCTACCGGCAGATACTCAACCCGGTCCTGCCGCATGCGATGATCTCCATGCCGGACTTCACGATGGCGAAGAACGACGCGCTGCTGCTGGACGCCAAGGTCGTGAAGGAGTCGCCGCAGACCGTCGAGTACAAGATCCGGCCGGAGGCGGCCTGGTCGGACGGCACGCCGATCACCGCTGAAGACTTCAAATACACCTGGCAGGTCCAGGACCCGAAGCAGTGTCAGACCTGCCAGCCGGCCAGCACAGCCGGGTACGACCAGGTGGCCTCGGTCACCGGCGGCGACAACGGCAAGACCGTCACGGTCACGTTCAAGAAGACGTACCAGCCGTGGCGGCTGATGTTCCCGCACCTGCTGCCGGCGCACATCGCCGCCCAGCACGGCGACCTGGCGGCCTCGTTCAACGACTTCTTCACCACCACCGTGCCGACCTGGTCCGGCGGCCCGTACCTCATCGAGCAGTACACGCCGAACCAGTCGGTCACGATGAAGAAGAACCCGAAGTGGTACGGCGACGGCCCGCGCCTCGACCAGCTCATCTTCCGGATCCTCACCGATGAGCGACAGGCCGTGACGGCCATGGCCAACAACGAGATCCAGATTGTCGTACCGCGCCCCACCCTCGACCTCGTCGAGCAGCTCAGGGGTATCACCAACGTCACCACGATGCTGGCGTCCGGGCTGGTCTACGAGCACTTGGACATCAACACGGCGCATCCGGCCCTGTCCGACCTGGCGCTGCGCCGCGCCATCTTCACCGCGGTCGACCGGCAGGCGATCATCGACAAGACGATCGGGCAGTTCGCGGCGAACACCAAGCCATTGGGCAACCGCAACTTCATGCCGGACCAGAAACTCGACGGCGTCGACGCCTACGTGGACAACGTGACCGACAAGGGCCTGGGCGGCGGCAAGATCGACGAGGCGAAGAAGATCCTCACCGACGCCGGGTACGTGATCGAGGACGGCAAGCTCACCGATCCCAAGGGCCAGCCGGTGCCCACGCTGCGGATGCGGTACAGCAAGGGCAACCAGATGCGGCTGGACACCTCGGTGCTCCTGCAGAATCAGCTCAAGCAACTGGGCATCACGCTCCAGCTCCAGGAGACCGACAGCCTCGGTACCACGGTGAACACCGGCGACTACGACTTGATCGTCTTCGGGACCAACCTCGACGTCATCCCCACCGCGACCGCTCAGTCGGTGTTCGGCTCCAAGGGCACCCACACCGGATACAAGGATTCGGAGATCGACGGCTGGCTCTCCGAGGCGGCCCAGACGCTGGACCCGAAGCAGGTCGTCGACCTGCTGAACAAGGTGGACGCGCGGATCAGCGACCAGGCTGTGACCCTGCCGCTGTACCAGATGCCGACCCTGCTGGCCTACCGCAGCGACCTGGGCAACGTCCGGGTCAACCCGACCCGTTTCGGCACCAGCTACAACATCCAGGAATGGGGCGTCAAGAGTGCGGGCTGACCGTCGGCCGGTCCGGGAGTTCATCGTCGAAGTCCCGGCCCCGGCCGTGGAATTCAACGAGGTGTACCGCAACTTCGTCGGTTCGGCCGGCTACTTCGTGGCCAACAACATCTACAGCAGGCTGGTCGTGTACGACACCGGTTCGCCTGCCGCGTTCCCGGACCTGGCCGAGCACTGGGAGATGGCGCCGGACGCCCGTACCCTGCGTTTCCACCTCAACCGCCACGCGCGCTGGCACGACGGCCGGCCAGTGACCGCGCACGACGTCGCGTACACCCACCTCACCGCGCTGGCCAATGGGTACCACGCGGCGTCGTTCCTGCGCGACGTGGAGGACATCGAGGTGCTCGACGAGCACACCCTGCGGTACGTGCTGCGTCGGCCCAACGCCGGGTTCCTTGCCCAGCTCGGGAACCTGGTGTTCGCCCACATCCTGCCCCGGCACCTGTACGAGGGCACCGACTGGGCCGTCAACCCGCACAACCAGCAGCCGATCGGTTCTGGACCGTTCCGTTTCGCGGAGCACGTCCCTGGAAAGCGGATCGTCCTGGAGGCCTGGAAGGACTACTGGGGTCCGCGCCCGCAGCTCGACCGGGTGGTGCTGGACATCGAACCCGACCTCGACGAGGCGGTCCGCAAGGTGGCCGACGGCCGGGCACACTACCTGGTCCAGGACGTGCTCACCTTCCCTCGGCTGCACCTGGCGGAAGGCAGCACGACCGCGTCGGTGTGGCGCAAGCGAGGCCCCGGCATCGCGGTGCTCGGCTTCAACCACACCCAGGAGCGCTGGCGCGACCGGCGGGCGCGGGCCGGCGTGGCGCACGCCGTGGACCGGCGCCGGCTGGAGCCGCTGGCCGATCCCGGCTGGTCCGAGCCGTACACACACTTCCTGCCGCGCAGTGCCGACTGGGCGTACGCCGCCGACGCGACCGCGCCCGGCTTCGACCCGGCGCTGGCCGGCCGGTTGCTGCGTGAGTCCGGGATCGTGCCCGCCGACGGCGGCCCGCCGGTGTTGCGGCTGGTGTACATGAAGACCTTCACCGGGCATGCCGGTATCGCCGCCGCGCTGGCCGAGGACCTGCGTGCGGTGGGCGTGGACGTCGAGGTCGCCGGGCTCGACTCGCCGACCTGGTCGCGCGAGGTGGCCGGGGACGCGAACTTCGACCTGGCGATCAGCGGCGGCAACATGATCCCAGACCCGGAGATCACCGCGAGCCGGTTCGAGACCGACGGTGGGCGCAACTACACCCGGCTGTCCGACCCCGAGGCCGACGCCTGCTACGCCGCCGCCCGGGCCACCCCCGACCAGGCGCAGCGCGGCGAGCACTACCGGGAACTACAACGGGTCTGGGCCCGCAACGTGGACTGGATACCGCTGTTCTGGTACGCGGCCTACTACCTGCGCAGCGACAGCTTCTTCGGCTGGCCCGACCAGGTCGACTTCCGGGTGCCGTTCTGGCACTGGGGCCGCATCCGGCCGATCACCCACTGACTGCCATTTCCCGCCCGAGATCCGGGCACCCCATAAGTAAGAGGAGAGGGACTTGGACGAGTACATCGTCGTCGTACCCGTAGACGCGACCGAGATCAACGAGTCGTACCGCAACGTCGTCGGAGGCGCCGGCTACTTCGTCGCCAACAACATCTACAGCCGGCTGGTCATCACCGAGGTCGGCGGTGCCGCATCCTACCCGGACCTGGCCGAGCACTGGGAGTGCCTGGACGGCGGGCAACGCTGGCGGTTCACGCTCAACCAGCACGCCCGCTGGCACGACGGCCAGCCGGTCACCGCGCACGATGTCGCGTACACCCACCTCACCGCGCTGGCCAACGGATACCACGCCGCCTCGTTCCTGCACGGCATCGCGAGCATCACGGTGCTCGACGACCACCTGGTCGAGTACGTGCTGGAGGAGCCCAACGCCGCATTCCTCACCCAGCTGGGCAACTTCGCCGCCACCCACGTGCTGCCCAAGCATCTGTACGAGGGCACCGACTGGGCCATCAACCCGTACAACCAGCGGCCCATCGGGTCCGGGCCGCTGCGGTTCGCCGAGCACGTACCGGGCGAGCGGATCGTACTGGAGAAGTGGGACGGCTACTGGGGTCCGCCGGCCGGCGTCGACCGTGTCACCCTGCTCATCCAGCCTGACCTCGACGAGTGCGTCCGGATGATCGCGGACGGCCGGGCGCACTATGCGCCGCAGGACGTGCTGACCATGAAGCGGCTGCCGCTGGTCGAGGGTTCGGCACACGCCACGGTGTACCGCGAGCGTGGTCCGGGTGTTGCGCTGTTGAGCTTCAACTACCGTCAGGAGCGGTGGTCCGACCGTCGGCTGCGGCTGGCGCTGGCTCACGCGGTGGACCGCGAGCGGCTGCGCCGCTTCGCCGAGCCGGGCTGGTCAGAGCCGTGGGCGAACTTCTTCCCGGGCAGCAGCTTCGCCGTGGCCCGGGACGTGACCGCGGTGGGACATGACGCCGCGCAGGCCGAGAAGTTGCTCGACGAGGCTGGGTACCCGCGCGATGCGGACGGCCGGCGGATGTCGCTGAAGCTGTACTACATGGCCACCTTCGACGGGCATGGCGGCCTCGCGGCCAGCGTCGCGGAGGATCTCGCGGCGATCGGCGTGCACGTCGACTTCGCCGGCCTTGACTCCGAGACATGGAGCCGTCAGATCGCCCAGGCGGGCGACTTCGACCTGACGATCAGTGGCGGCAACATGATGCCCGACCCGGACATCACCGCCAGCCGGCTGGCCACCGATGGGCAGCGCAACCACCTGAAGTTGTCGAACCCGGACGCCGACGCCTGCTATGCCGCCGCCCGGAGCACCATCGACCAGGACGAGCGGACCGCGCACTACCGGCAGCTGCAGGAGGTGTGGGCGCGCGACGTCAACATGATCCCGCTCTTCTGGTACTGCATCTACCTGCTACGCAGCGACGAGTTCTTCGGGTGGGCCGACCAGATCGACTTCCGGGTCCCGTTCTGGCACTGGGGCCGGATCCGGAAGATCACCGGCGGCAAAGGTTAACGGGTAACGGGCGCGGAGATTCCTCATGGAGATCTTGGGCTTCGCCCTAAGGCGGCTGCTGGTCGCCATCCCGGTGCTGCTCGTGTCGACATTCCTCATCTTCCTCGCAGTCGCCGGGTCGGGTGACCCGCTGGCCGAGCTCCGGGAGCGTCAACCACCGGTGCCGCCGGAAACGATCGCCGCCGAGGAAACACGGCTCGGGTTGGACTACCCCGTGCTGGAGCGGTACTGGCACTGGCTGACCGGAGTCGTACAAGGCGACTTCGGTCCGTCGGTCAACCGCAACGCCCACATTGGTATGGAGATCGGCACGCGCCTGGGCATGACCATGCGCTTCGTGCTCATCGCGATGCTGATCGCGGCCGTGCTGGCGATCCTGGTCGGGGTCGTCAGCGCGGTTCGCCAGTACTCCTGGCTGGACTATCTGTTCACCTCGGCCGGCTTCCTGTTCCTGGCGATGCCGTCGTTCTGGCTGGCGATCCTGCTCAAGCAGGGCGGCATCCAGTTCAACCGGGCGACCGACACGGAAACCTTCTACATGATCGGTGACAGGTCGGTGCCGCCACCGCCTACCCTCGGCGCGCAAATAGCCGATATCGCCGGGCACATGATCCTGCCGACCGTCACCCTAGTGCTGATCCATTTCGCGGTGTGGAGCCGGTTCCAGCGCTCGTCCATGCTCGAGGTCCTCAACAGCGACTACGTCAAGCTGGCCACCGCCAAGGGACTGCCACGGCGCACGGTGCTGCGCAAGTACGCGCTGCGCACCGCGCTCACCCCACTGATCACGATCATCGCGCTGGACTTCACCGCGGTGTTCGCCGGCGCGGTGATCACCGAAACGGTCTTCCAGTGGCGGGGCATGGGCGACTACCTGCTGTCGTCCATCAACGCGCGGGATGTCAACGCCGTGATGGCCTGGCTGCTCGTGGCGGCCCTGGCGGTGGTGGTGTTCAACCTGCTCGCCGACATCTTGTACGCCACTCTCGACCCGAGGATCCGTAGTGTCCGCTGAATCCTCACCGATGCCCGCGGCCGGTGCCGAGCCCGGCCAGTGGCGCACCGTCATCGCCCGGTTCCGCCGGCACCGGCTCGCCGTCGTCTCGCTCGTGGTGCTCGTGCTCGTCGCGCTGTTCGCCTTTGTCGGGCCGCTGCTGTGGCACTACCAGTACGACCAGATCACCCCGGACAACTCGAAGCCGCCGTCGGCGACCCACCCACTGGGTACCGACTCGCTCGGTCACGACCTGCTGGCTCAGGTGATGCGCGGTACCCAGCAGTCGCTGCTCATCGCGCTGAGCGTGGCCCTGGGCGCGGCCTTGATCGGTACCGTGACCGGCATCGTCGCCGGCTTCTACCGAGGCCGCACCGACGCACTGCTGATGCGGGTGGTGGACCTGTTCCTCACCGTCCCGACAATCGCGGTCGCCGCTGTGCTCGGGCACAACTTCGCCGGCGAGAGCGGCTGGTTCCTCATCGCCGCGGTGCTCGCCGCCCTGATGTGGACCACGGTGGCCCGGGTGGTCCGGGGGGTCGTGCTCGGCCTGCGGGAACGCGAGTTCGTGGCGGCCGCCCGCTCGCTCGGCGCGTCCAACGTCCGGATCATGGCCTCGCACATCCTGCCCAACGTGGCCGGTCCGATCATCGTGTCGGTGACCATCCTGGTCGCCAGCGCGATCCTCGCCGAGACCGCGCTGTCGTTCATCGGCTTCGGTGTCCAGCCGCCGGATACCTCGCTCGGCCTGCTGATCGCCAACGCCCAGTCCGCGGTGGGTACCCGGCCCTGGCTGTTCTACTCGCCGGGTGTGGTCATCTTGCTGATCGCCCTGTCGATCAACTTCATCGGGGACGGGCTGCGTGACGCGCTGGACCCGGCGCAGACGAGGGGTCCGCGTCGGCGCCGGTACCTGGCCCAGCCGGCGCAGCGCACCGATGTGATACCCGATGAGGCGTTGCTGTCCATTCGGGACCTGAAGGTGATGTTCGCAGCCGACGGCGGCGACGTGCCGGCGGTCCGCCGACTGGACCTGGACCTACGCCGGGGCGAGGTAGTCGGCCTGGTCGGGGAGTCCGGCTCAGGCAAGTCGGTCAGCGCCGCCGCGATCATGGGTCTGTTGCCGCCCACCGCCACGGTCAGCGGTTCCATTCGCTTCGCCGGGAAGGAGCTCGTCGGGTTGGCGGAGCCGCAGTACCGGCGGCTGCGCGGCCGGCGCGTCGCGATGGTGTTCCAGGACCCGATGTCCTCGCTCAGCCCGGTGCATACCATCGGCGACCAGGTGGCCGAGGCCGTCCGGGTACACCAGGGTTGTTCCTGGGCCGCTGCCCGCGACCGGGCCGTCGAACTACTAGATGTCGTCGGGGTACCCGACGCCCGCAACCGGCTGCGCGACTACCCGCACCAGTTCTCCGGCGGGATGCGCCAGCGGGTGGTGATCGCGATGGCAATCGCCAATGATCCGGACCTCATCATCGCCGATGAGCCGACCACCGCGCTGGACGTGACCGTACAGGCGCAGGTGCTCGCGGCATTGCGCGCCGTCCGGGAACGTACCGGGGCGGCGATCCTGCTGATTACTCATGACCTGGGGATCGTGGCCCAGGTGGCGGACCGGATCGCGGTGATGTACGCGGGCCGGCTGGTGGAGACCGGTACCGCCGTCGATGTCTTCGACCACCCCGCCATGCCGTACACCCGTGGCCTGCTGGACTCGATACCCCGGCTGGACCGGCCCGCCGACGACGAGCTGTGGGCGATCCCCGGCTCGCCACCGACCATGACCGCGCTGCCGGCCGGCTGCGCGTTCGCGCCCCGCTGCGCGATCCGTACCGCCGAGTGCGCCGGGAGCGAGCCCGACCTGCGCCCGGTGTCCGCCGGGCACCTCGCCGCCTGCCTGCACCTGACTGTCGAAAGGACGTGACGCTGATGCCCTCTCCCCTGCGCGGCACCGCCGGGCGGCGCGAGCTGTTCCGGTACCCGGTGCTGACCGACCTCGACGGGTCGGACGTCGCCATCCACGCCCACGTGGTCACCGGTACCGCGGACGGGCCGACGTTGACGCTGCTGTCCGGGGTACACGGAAACGAATGGTTCTCGCACGGCGTACTGCGCGCGGTGCTGGACGGCATCGACCCAGCCCGGCTGCGCGGCACCCTGGTCGTCGTACCCGCCGCCAACCCGTACGCGCTGCGGACCGCCAGCCGGTACTCGGTAGATATCCAGCAGGTCGGCTTCGTCAACATGAACAAGGCGATCCTGCGGGACACCGAGTCGATCACCGGCCGTACCGGTCAGGTGCTCGTCGAGCAGATCGTGCGGCGCTCCACCCACCTGCTCGACTTCCATCCCGGCCCCTGGGGCTCCACCTGGGGGGTAGTGCTCTACGACGCGACCGGCCCGCTGTCGGCCGAGGGCCGCGAGCTGGCCGCCGCCTTCGGCATGCCATACATCCAAGGCGAGGACGCCGCCGTCGCGTACCCGAACTCGGTGTTCGACGCGGCGACCGCCGCCGGCGTGCCGGCCATCGGGATCGAGGTAGGCGGGCTGGGCTTCGGGTCGCGTCACGAGGACGGCTGGCTGGCCCGCAACGTCGAGGGCGTGCGCCGGGTGATGGGCCACCTGGGCATGCTCGACGAACCCGTGGAGCCCCGCCCGATCACCGAGGTCGAGGTCGCCTGGGATTTGCGGCCCCGCCACGGCGGCATGCTGATACCCGAGGTCACCGAGGACCGGCTGCTCACTGCCACCGCCGAGAGTGAGCTGCTGGGCCGGCTGCTGTCCCCGGTCGAGCTGACCGTCCTGGAGGAGTACCGGTCCCCGGGCGACGGCATCCTGCTGTCGGTACCCCGGGCACACCCGGTGCATCCGTACAACTTCGGGTTCGTCATTGGCCGGCCTCGCCGGAGCACGTCGTGACGGGCGAGGAACTGCTGGCGGTCGAGGGAGTGACCAAGCACTATCCGATACGCCGGGGACAGATCATCAAGCGGTCGGCCGGCGTGCTCAAGGCGGTTGACGGCGTGTCCTTCGAGTTGCGGGCGGGGGAAACGCTGGGCATCGTCGGCGAGTCCGGGTGCGGCAAGTCGACCCTCGCGAAGCTGCTCATCCGGCTGGAGCAGCCGACCGGCGGGCACATCCGGTATCGGGGTACCGACATCGCGGCGTTGCGCGGGCGGGAACTGCGCGACCTGCGCCGCCAGGTGCAGGTCGTCTTCCAGGATCCGTACTCGTCGCTGGATCCCCGGATGACGGTCGGCCAGATCATCGCGGAGCCGTTCGCGGTGCACCGCGGGCTGGCACCCACCAACCGGCGCCGCCGGGTGCGGGAGCTGCTGAAGACGGTCGGGCTCAACCCCGAACACATCGACCGGTACCCGCATCAGTTCTCCGGCGGGCAGCGGCAGCGCATCGGCATCGCACGTGCCCTCGCGCTGCGTCCCGATGTCCTTGTGTGCGATGAGCCGGTGTCCGCGCTGGACGTGTCGATCCAGGCTCAGATCATCAACCTGCTCCGGCAACTGCAACGCGACCTCGGGTTGGCCTACGTCTTCATCGCGCACGACCTCGCCGTGGTGCGGCACATCTCGCACCGGGTCGCGGTCATGTACCTGGGAAAAATTGTGGAGATCGGCACGGCACCCGAGATCTTCGAGCAGCCGGCGCACCCCTACACGCGTGCTCTGTTGTCTGCGGCGCCAGTGCCGGATCCGCACCACCGGGGTGAGCGGATCATCCTGCGCGGCGATCCACCAAGCCCGGTAAAGTCGCTCAGCGGCTGCTCGTTCCGTCCCCGATGCTGGCAAGCCGTCGACGCCTGCGCGGAGCGCCCACCGGCGTTGATCGAACGAGGCACGGGGCACCCGGTGGCCTGCATCCAGCAACCAACCACGGGCGTTCGCACGTTCGGTGACTGATTATGTGTTGATCACGTAGAGAGAGAGGGGGGTGTTGCGCTTCCCCTCGTAACGTAAAGACCGAACCGCTTCCCGCCCGCGCCGGGCTGGTCGTCCGACGGGCATCGGATCAAGGACCGGCTGGAGTGGCTGACTCCGATCTCGGCCAACTGCACAGCACACCACCGGCAGCCGCGAGGGCATACCCGCCTCGCGGCCGGTCCACGATGCGCCCGCAGTGGCCGCACACCGCCCGCACCCTTCGCTACGACCGTCCCCTGGTGGGAGAAACAGCCGGCGATGGCCTGCTCCAGGAACGCGAACTGCCGCACGGTCCGCTCCTCGCCGCCGTTAGATCGCGCGTAGAGCGCCCAGCGGACCCTCGTGGAGCTGCGGCTTCGATGCTCTGCGTCGCCCTGAGAGCCGTAGGGGGCTATCAAGAGTTCCGGCCATAGTCCGAACCGACGGTCGCCCCGCCGTGAGCCCGGAACACGACATCGCTCTTCGCGGGGCCGTCCCCACCTGCGCGGGGATGGTCCCGGCATGGGCATCGTCAAGAGTCGGTCTGGGACGGCGGTGATGCCGGTGTCAGGCGGGACGGCGCGGGTAGCGGAGTGGTAAGGCAGAAGTGAACGATGCGAAGAGGTGATCGCCATGCCGCGTGGTTCCAGTTCCAAGCGTGAGCGGCAGTACAGGCACATCAAGGAGAGCGCGCGACGGCGCGGGGAGAAGGAGAGCCGGGCCGAGGAGATCGCGGCCCGTACGGTCAACAAGGAACGCGCCCGCGCCGGAGAGTCCCGCACCGCGAGCCGCACCTCGACCCAGGACATCTCCTCGTCCCGGCGCGGCGGGCTGCGCTCGCGCTCCGGAGCCGGTGGCCGCACCAAGGACCAGCTCTACGCGGAGGCCAAGCGCCGCAACATCAAGGGCCGCTCGACCATGAGCAAGGCGCAGTTGGAGAAGGCTCTCCGTTGAGGATCCGGCGGGCGCGTCCCGCACTCGGAGCCTCATGGCGACCGGGGCGACGGGCCGCGTCCGGCCGGACCTGTTTTCGGCCACTGATCGGCCCCACCGCCCGCGCTACCTACCTCCAGCATTGATGTCCCGATCTGACTGCTTTGCCGTGCGTCGGTACCGACGGTCCGGGTCCTGGGCGGCCCGTAGTTCGGCGCGGGTGGGCGGGTTCGCTCCCGCGCGTTCGCAGGTGAGGCCCGCCACCATGACCGCCTGGTCGAGGACTCCGGTCAGTTCCGCCTCGGACAACTCGCCGATCAGGGCCGGGGTGGCGCGACCGCCCCGCAGCAGCCCGTCGAGCAGGCCGGCGGTGAAAGCGTCTCCGGCACCGACGGTGTCCACCACCTGGACCGGGATCGCCGGTCGCCGGAGCGCGTGGCCGCCTCGGGTCAGCCCCAGGCAGCCCTCGCCGCCGTAGGTGACCACCACCAGGTCGGGGCCCAGGGCCAGCCATCCCTCGGCCACCTCGCTCGCCTGCCGCTCCGGGTAGAGCCAGCGCAGGTCCTCCTCGCTCACCTTGACCACGTGGGCGAGGGCCACGTACCGCTCGATGAGCGGGCGCGCGGCGACAGGGTCGTCGAGCAGGGCGGGCCGGATGTTCGGGTCGTAGCTGATCAGTACGTGGCCTTCGGCTCTCGCCCGCGCGACGGCGTCGGCGATCCGGTCACCGCCGGGCGGCCGCCAGGCGGCCACGGACCCGGCGTGGATCACCTGGGTCTCCGCCGGCAGGTGCGGCTCACCGTCCCGCCACTGCCAGTCGGCGGTGCCCTCGACGTGGAAGTCGTAGGTGGCCTGACCCGCCTCGTCGACGGAGACGATGGCGAGAGTGGCCGGCTCGCTCGCCGGAACCGCCCAGCCCAGGTCCACCCCGTTCGCCGCGGCGTGCGCGCGCAGCGTCTGGCCCAGCACCCCCGACGAGAGGCGGGCGACGAACGCGGTGGGATCGCCCAGGCGGGCCAGGCCGACCGCGACGTTGAGCGGGCTGCCGCCCGGATGCGCGGTGTAGGTTCGGCCGTCGTCCTCCGCGACCATGTCGACGACCGACTCGCCGATGACGCTGATCACGGCGTGCCGTCCGGTGCGTGGGCCGCCGATCCCGGCCGGTCCGTCACGGTGGGAGGGGTTGCGAGCTGGTCGGCCACGTCTCTCCAGGAGTCCTTGAACATGCCGTAAGCGGTCTTGACCTCGACGCCCACCGGGAGTTCCGGGCATTCGTTCTCGCCGTTCGTCCCCCAGTTGACCCAGCCGGACCGGCGCCGCTGGACGATCTGGAAGGCTCCGGAGGGTGCCGCCGTCCACCAGATCATCGCCCGGAACAGCTCGGAATGGAACTCCACGGTCTTGGAAGCCGGTCCCGGGAAGATCGTCTCATCGGGGACGGCCGACAGGTCGACCGGCTCGACCGCCAGTCGACCGCGATGACGATGACGCCCGCCTGCTCGGCCCGCTCGATGCCGTTCTCGTCGACCACGCTGATGTCGACCGCGCTGATCACACACGCATAGGCACGGACGCCTCGGCCACCACCGGCCGAGGCGGTGTCACTCGACCCCGGCGAGCCGCGACTAAAGGTCAGACTATTTAAGGGTCAAACAGTGCCGTTCCGCCCGCAACGACATCTCTCCGGGGGCGGCCTGGATGACGGCCCATGTTTCCTGGCCCGGTGCGCGATCGCGCGCTCCGGTCGGCCCCGGTCCAGGTATAGTCGATGTCTGATGTATTCCCGACCAGAGGCATGATCACAGAGTTGGGGTCCGACCGGCCACGGACAGGACCGGCTCGTTCGCCGACGGCTCCCTCCGCAGGACGGCACGGACCGCTAGACGATCGGTTGAGAAGGCGAAACCATGGGGCAGGGCAGCACGCCGTCCACGGCGAGACAGAACGACGCCACGCGCGCGACTCCTTCGACGGCACCGTCCCCGCTACCGGTCAGCCGGCTACGCCCGGCGTACCAGCAGGTCGCCGACCAGTTGCGCGAGCTGATCCTCAACGGCTCGCTCACCTCGGGACATCGCCTGCCTCCCGAAGCCGACCTCGGCGGCGACTTCGGGGTGAGCCGGAGCACCGTCCGCGAGGCGCTGCGCGTTCTCGCCTCGCAGGGTCTCGTCAGGACGGTTCGAGGCACCACCGGCGGAACCTTCGTCTCCCATGTCGAGCCGGACCAGGTCAGTGACTACCTCGAGACCAGCATCGGCCTGATGTCGGGCTCGGACACCCTGACCCTGGCGGACATCCTGGAGGCGCGCGAGATGCTGGAGGTCCGCGCCGCCCATCTCGCGGCGAGGCGCCGCGAGCCACGGCATGTCGACACGCTGCGAGCCGCCATGGAGCGCGAGAAGCACGGTCGCGGCCGGAGCGTGAAGTTCAACGAGCACCGGCACTTCCACGGAATCATCATCGAGGCGACCGGCAACGGCCTGCTGACCGTGATGACCGAGCCGGTCTTCCGGGTCCTGCGGTCACGGTTCCTCAGCCCGGACGTGCCGCGCGAATTCTGGGCGCAGGTCGACCGTGAGCACGAAACGATCGTGGATCGCATCGACGCCGGCGACGCCGAAGGCGCCGCCGAGGCCATGCAGGTTCACCTGAGCAGAATCCGTGACGCCTACCACGACTGAGCGAAGGTCCCGGCGAACGTTTCCGGCCGGCTCCGCGCCGCACGAGCGTGCGTCGGGGCGGACTTCACCGCGCCGGGACCCACGAGGCCGGTACGCCCGGCGCGTCCTCACCGATCCGTCCCCTCCGGCTTCCGCATGCCCGGAGACGAAGGCTCGCTTAAAATATCTGATGTATTCGCCACAGGCGTTTTCCCCGACGTTCTGGCCGTCGGATGTCAGGGCGCGCCCAGCCGGAAACACGAACGGCGATCACCGCCGCCCTGCCTGTTGAACGACGTGCGCAGCACCTCACACCGGCGGCACCGGGGGCGTCGGACACCTTAGACAAGGTCACCGCATTGCCCTACGCTTCATACGTCTGACATTATCTACCGAGGCGAGCATCCGGGGACGGCGATGGCGATCAAAGAGGGATGGAAGGGCCGCTTCTTCGAGGACTTCGAGGTGGGTGACGTCTACCAGCATCCCCTGGGCCGAACGGTCACCGAGTCCGACAACACGTGGTTCACCTTGCTGACGATGAACACCAACCAGATGCACTTCAACACCGAGTACGCCAAGCGGTCCGAGTTCACCAGACCGCTCGTCGTCTCCACCCTGACCGTGGCGATCGCGGTCGGGCAGAGCGTCACCGACATCACCCAGAACGCGTTCGCCAACCTGGGCTGGGACGAGATCAGGATGACCCACCCGGTCTTCGCGGGGGACACGTTGTACAGCGAGTCGCTCGTGCTGGAGAAGCGGGAGTCCGGCAGCCGCCCCCACGCGGGCATCGTCACCGTGCGCACCCGGACGCTCAACCAGGACGGGGACGAGGTCTGCTCGTTCAAGCGCACCTTCTACGTCTACAAAAAGGGAGCGCCCCAGTTGGAGGGCATTTTCCCCACCGGCAAGAAGCCGCTCACCGGTGACCAGGGGCCGTCCCAGGAATGACGCCCCCTGGGGTGAGTCCCTCGGGGAGCCGATGGAGGTGGCTCGCAGAGCGGAGGCCGCGGGCGCCGAGGTCACCTGGGTTCCCGAATCGCAGCGCCACCGTCACCGCGGCGGCTCTCGCGACGGCCACCAGACGGGTCAGGATCGGCACCGCCATCGCGCTCGCCTTCACCCGCAGCCCGATGATCATCGCCCTGGAGGCGCTCGACATCGACGAACTGTCGGACGGGCGCTTCGTCCTGGGTCTGGGAACCGGTGTGCGGCGGCTCAACGAGGACTGGCACAACGCCCATTTCGGCAAGCCGGCCGAGCACATGAGGGAGACCGTCCGGAACATCCGCCACTTCTGGGAGACCTGCACCACCGGCGCCGAGATCGCTCTCACCGGCGAGTATCAGCCGATGCGGATGCGGGGCTACGCGCGGCCCTTCGGGGTGCGGCGGACGGACATCCCGATCTACCTGGCGGCGATGGGACCGGTGATGACCCGGCTGGCCGGGGCGATCGGCGACGGCTGGATCAGCCACGAGCTCTGTTCCCCTCGCTACCTGTCGGCGCGGTAGCTCAGCTCGGGCCAGCCCTGTTCGGCACAGATCCGGCCGAACACCTCCCCGTTGGTCGGCGGCACGGTCGCGTCCGGGACCGCGTTGAAGACTCCGACGAGGTCGTGGCTCACCACGAAGTCGAGCGCGGCGGCCGCGTCGCGGTAGTCGACGCGGTGCAGCGCCGCTCAACTCCCCCAACCACTTGGTTGACAAGCAAGCGCTTGGGGGATAAGGTCATCGCTATGAACGCCACACATGCACCGATCGACCGCAGGGCGGCGTTGGTCGAGGCCGCGTTCGAGTCGATCGCCCGGCACGGTTTCGAGGGGCTGCGCCTTCGAGAGGTCGCCGGTGCGGCCGGGATCGACCATTCGACGATCCACCACCACTTTGCGACCAAGCAGGATCTGATCGAGGCGGTCGTCAACAGAGCGACCGAGCCTCTGTACCGAACGATTCCCCCCGGATCGTCCGCCGGCGAGCGTCTACGGGGCCACGTCCACATTCTCGCCGAGATGATCGAAACCGAGCCCGACCTCTTCGTGGTGCTCGCCGAGATCGACCTGCGGGCCCGAAGGGACGCGCAGGTGCGGGCGATCATCGATCGAGTCGAGCAGGGCTGGCGGTTCGGACTCGGACAGCTCCTCGACGGCGACACCGGCCTGGTCGAGTTGATGATCGCCGTCGTGAAAGGGGTCCGGCTCGATCCGCCGGCCGCGCGAGCGGTGCTCGAGCGCACGGCAGACCTCATCGTGGGCGACGAGATCGAGCGATGACCGGGAAACGACGTCCCGTCGCACAGGTCGGGCCGGTCTTCCTGATCGTCGGCGGCGCGGCCGGGCTGATCGGGGGAGCCACCCACGGAGACCTGCCCGAGGACTCGGGCGCGGCCGCCCTTCAGTTCGTGGCCGACCATCCCGCATACGCGCTGGTCCACATCGTCTCGATTCTCGGCGCCGTGCTCTGGTCGATCGGATTGGCCGGCCGATACGTCGACCGGGCGACTCCGACCGGCCGGTGGCTGGCCACAGCGGCAGGCCACGCCGCGCTGGCCGGGGCCGCGGTGATGGCCGTGCAGTTCTCCATCGACGGGATCGGGATGACCGCCCTGGCGGCGCTCTGGTCCGAACCCGGCGCATCGAGGGAGACGTTCGAGGCCATCGCCGAGATTGCTCCCGCCGCGCTCGTCGGAACGGCCCTGACCTGGGTCGTCATCCTCTACGGCCTCGCCCCGATCCTGGCGGGATCCTCCCTTGTGCTCACCGCCCGCCCGGTCCTCGGCTGGACCGCCGTCGCGCTCGGCGCGTTCTCGGTCGTCGGCGGGCTCACGCTCGCTCTGCGCGTCAACCTCCTCCCGGACTGGCTGGTCTTCGCCGGCGCGACCATCGGCGTGAACCTCTGGATCATCTGCCTCGGTGCCGCCCAGCTCCGGGGAGCTCCGGCCCGCACCTCGCAAGCGATCGCACAGTGACATGCCGGCCCTGACGAACCACACCCGGCTCGGCGCCGTAGCCTGGACGCTGACCATCCTCTACTTCCCGATCCAGCTCGTGGTGGCGCTGGCCTGGCCCGAGCCCTACTCCCTGACGGCCAACACCATCAGCGATCTCGGCGTCACGAGCTGCGGACAGTCGAATCCCTTCCCCGGCCGCGAGATCTTCGTCTGCTCGCCGCTGCACCCGCTGATGAACATCGGATTCGTGTTCGTCGGCGTGACGACCGCCGTCGGCGCGATCCTGACCCGGCGGGCCTGGCCACGCTCCCGGCTGACGACTGCGGCCCTGATCGGCGTGAACCTCGCCGGTGCCGGCGGAGTCCTGGTCGGTCTCGCCCCCTCCGACACCGCCCTGCACCTGCACAGCCTCGGGGCGCTGCTTCAGCTACCCGCCGTGATGGCGCCGATATTTCTCGGCCTCGCCCTGCGCCACGAGAGACGCCGGCTCGCCGCCTTCTCCCTCGTCGTCGGAGCGGTGGGCGCCGTCGGCACAGTGCTCTTCGTCCTCCGGCTGCCCGCCCTCTGGTTCGGCATTCTCGAACGGCTCGCCCTCGAGCCGTTCACCCTCTGGACCTTCGCGCTCGGGATCACACTGCTCCGCCCGCCGGCCGCGACACGTGTCCGATCGATCGAGGACACCGGCGGAGAACTTCGGCCGCTGGCATAGCCGGCCACTCGGCGCGAAGGTCGTCGACGTAGACCTCGCCGCCACTGTTGAGGAACACCCAACGCGTCCTGGACAACCGCCTTCATGAGGGTCTCCCGCGCCGTCGCGGCACTGCGGCGATTCACGACATCACACGTCGCGGCCTCATCGACCCGGGAGCCGATTTCCCAGCCGATCAGGGACATGTGACACCCGGTATCCCGGCGGGCGCGCGGTTCAGCGACCGGCTCCCGGGACGACGTGCCCCGACTCGTAGGCGAAGACGACGAGTTGCGCGCGGTCGCGGGCGCCGAGCTTGGTCATCGTCCTGCTGACGTGCGTCTTGACCGTGGCGTGGCTGATGACCAGATGGGTGGCGATCTCCTCGTTGGACATGCCGGCCGCCACCAGCGACAGGACCTCGCGCTCCCGCTCGGTCAGACGCTCCAGCCCCGGACCGGCCACCGGGCGCGGCGGCGTGGAGACGTACTCCTCGATCAGCCGCCGGGTGACGGACGGCGAAAGCAGCGCGTCGCCGCGGGCGGCCACCCGTACCGACTGCAGCAGTTCGGCGGGCTCGATGTCCTTGAGCAGGAATCCACTGGCTCCCGCGCGCAGGGCGGCGAAGACGTACTCGTCGAGGGCGTAGTTGGTGAGGATCACCACCCGGACTCCGTCGAGCTCGGGATCCTCGCCGATCCTGCGGGTGGCCTGTATCCCGTCGAGCAGCGGCATCCGCACGTCCAGCAGCGTGACGTCCGGCAGCAGCCGCCGGGTCAGTTCGACGGCCTCCACCCCGTTGGCCGCCTCGCCGACCACCACAATGTCGTCGGCGAGTTCGAGCAGGGCCCGGAAGCCGGCGCGCATCAGCGCCTGGTCGTCGGCCAGCAGCACCCGGATCACAGCTGTCCGGCCAGCGGCAGCTCGGCACGGACCGCGAACCCGTGCCGGTCACGCGGCCCGGCGGTGAGCGAGCCGCCGACGGCCACCGCGCGCTCGCGCATCCCGATCAGGCCCATCCCGTGCTCCACGGTGCCCGTGCCGGACTCACCGTCGTCCTCGACGCGTACCACGATCATGACGGGATGGTATTCGAGCGTCAGCGTGATCGACGCGCGCCCGGCATGGCGCAGCACGTTGGTGAACGCCTCCTGCACGATGCGGTAGGCCGCCCGGTCGACGTCGGGGGGAAGCTCGCGCGGCACTCCCACCACGGCGGACCTCACCGGCAGCCCCGCCGCCTCGGCCCTGGCCACCAGCGTCGGCAGGCGGGCCAGCCCCGTCTCGGGGCCGTCCGGCTCCACCTGCCGCAGCACGCCCAGTGTGGCGCGCAGTTCCCGCATCGCCTCGTGTCCCGAGTCCTTGATCGCGACCAGCGCCTCGCGGGCCCGTTCGGGCTTTCGATCCAGCAGCTCCAGGGCGACCGCCACCTGGACGTTGATCACCGAGATGCTGTGGGTGAGCGTGTCGTGCAGTTCCTGGGCGATCCACAGCCGTTCCTCTCCCGCCCGGCGCAGCGCGGCCTCCTCACGGGTGCGCTCGGCCTCGGCCGCACGCCGCTCGACCTCCCGCACGGAGGCGCGGCGATTCCTGACGACCTCGCCGATGACCACCATCGCCACCAGCCACCCGCTGAGCAGGTTGAACCCGTCGCCGGGCTCGGGGTCGGAGTCGGACAGCGCGATGAGGCCGTAGACGCCCACGGCCAGCACCACGGCGAGTGAGACGGCCAGCCTGCGGCGGCCGAGGGTCGACGCCGTGTAGATCGCCGTCAACGCGGGCGCGGCGGCGAAGACACCCGGATACCGCCCCGCGTAGTAGGCGATGCCGCACGCGACGGTGACCACCCCGACGATCATCGGCGTCCTCCGGCGGAAGGCCAGCGCCAGCGACGACACCGTGATCAGCGCCAGACCCGTGGTGTCCAGCGGCCGCTCGAACGGTCCTGACCAGGACAGTCCGCCATAGGTACCCCCGACGATCCCGCTCAGCGCGGCCAGCGCGATCAGCACGTCCGTCCTCTGGTTCCTCACCCCCGCAACGGTAGGTCACCAAAGGAGGCGGATCCTCCCGCCCGCGGTGGAGGCCCGGCATACCTCCCCCGCCGTATTCCGGCCCCGAATACATCCCGGGTCGTACGAGGAAAAGCCATCTTGGAGGCGACGACCGTCAGACCCCGGATCGACAGCATGACCCGCATGGACTCCCCACCCTCCCCCGGCTGGATCATCCGGTCGTTGCGTCTGTTCGCCACCGCGCACCTGGCCGGGGTGCTCGGGCAGGCCGTGCTGGCCGGGCTGTTCGTCACCGGTGACGTGGACATGCTCACCTGGCACCGGAACAACGCCGGCGTCACGCACGTCCTGCTCTACCTCCAGCTCGGTGCCGCGATCGGACTGTGGCGGCCCGGCCGGGGGCCACTCTGGCCCGCCTGGGCGAGCGCCGGGCTCGTGGCCCTGGAGACGGCGCAGGTCGCCCTGGGCCAGGACCGGGTCATCGCCCTGCACTTCCCGCTCGGCATGACGATCTTCGGCCTCTCCGCGGTGCTGTGCGTCTGGACCTGGCGGGGCCTGCGGAGGGCCGCGGCATGACCTCGCGCAGAGCCTTCCTCGGGCTGCTGGGCGGCGCGGGCCTCGCCGTCGCCGGATGCGGGAGCCTGACCGGCGAGACCACCGGCGAGGCCCTAGCCAGCGCGCTGCCGCTGCCCAGGCCGTTCACCGTACCGCTGCCCGTCCCCGCACTCGCCCTGCCGGTACGGCCGGGCCACTACGAGGTGGTCCAGCGCGCGGCCAGGGTGGAGATCATCCCCGGCACCACGACCGAGGTGTGGGGATTCGGCGGAACCTTCCCCGGGCCGACCTTCGACCTGCGCCGCGGCGGCCGTACCACCGTCAGGGTGCGCAACGAGTTGCCGGTGCCCACCTCCACCCACCTGCACGGCGGCGTCACCCCACCCGACTCCGACGGTTACCCGACCGATCTCGTGGTGCCCGCGGGCCAGGGGTTCGGGCCACCGCCGGGAGGCCACTCCCAGCACGACCTGTCGTCGTGGACGTTCCACTCCGGGGCCAGGGACTACGTCTACCCGCTGGACCAGCGGGCCGCCACGCTCTGGTACCACGACCACCGGATGGACTTCACCGGTCCGCAGGTGTGGCGAGGGCTGGCCGGATTCCTGATCGTCCGCGACGACGAGGACGACGCGCTGCCGCTGCCGAAGGGCGAGCGCGACATCCCGTTGATGATCTGCGACCGGTCCTTCGAGGAGGACGGCTCATTCCGCTACCCGTCGCTCGACCCGAGCCTGCGGGTCACGGCGGGGGTCGAGGACGCCTACATGGAGGGGGTCGAAGGCGATGTGATCCTGGTCAACGGCGCCCCGTGGCCGATCCTGGAGGTGTCGGCCACCCGCCACCGGCTGCGCCTGCTCAATGCCTCCAACGCCCGCCGCTACCGGTTGGAGCTGTCTCCCGGCGGCCGCTTCACACAGGTCGGCAGCGACGCCGGGCTGCTGGCCGCGCCGGTGACGCACACCGCGGTCACCATCGCCCCCGCCGAACGGTTCGACCTGGTCGTGGACTTCTCCGACTACCCGGTGGGCAGCGAGGTGACCCTGGTCAACACCCTGGGGAGCGGTCCCACCAGGAACGTGCTGCGCTTCCTGGTCACTCACCGGGCCGTCGACGACAGCGCGATCCCGAAACGGCTGTCGCGGCCGGAGCCCGCCGACCGGTCCTCGGCGGTGACCACCAGGACGTTCGACTTCCGGGCCACCAGGCGGGGGCCGGGTGCCCTCTGGACGATCAACGGGCAGCCCTTCCGGCCGGGCAGCCCGCTGGCCCGCCCTCGTCTCGGCACGGCCGAGATCTGGCGCTTCACCAGCGACTTCCACCACCCGGTGCACGTGCACCTGGCCCACTTCCAGGTGCTCTCCCGCAACGGCAGGCCGCCCGCCGCCACCGACGCGGGCTGGAAGGACACCGTGGACGTGCGGCCGTACGAGGTCGTGGAGGTGCTCGTCCGCTTCGAAGGTTACCGAGGCCGCTACATGACGCACTGCCACAACCTGGAACACGAGGATATGGCGATGATGGCCGACTTCGAAGTGGTGTGACCGCTCCGCCTGGGTCTGGAGCCGCAGGTCCTGTTCGGCGCCCCGCCCCGGTGATGACCGCGACGGGGCAGGCAGGGCGGCGAAGACAGCCACGGCCAGGGCACCGCCGGTCCGGCAATTGGGGCTCAGACGCCGCCGCGGTGCCGACCCGGATGGCTGCCGGTCAAGGATCAAGCGACGGCCGCCTTGAGGTGCCTGCCACCCGCCGTACGGGCCGGCGCACGCGGACTCATATGTTCACCTGAAAATCCCCAACAAAAGGGAGCAATTCAGACAAACCTTCCAACAAATGGGGCGAAATATTCCATACACGGACTGTTCGACCATTCGTCATTCGCTTCTCGTCCCGCAACATAATTCACGAATGGTATGCCGAAAGCTTTTCCGGATATCGGCCAGCATCAGGAACGAAGGCGCCTACTAGCTGGGGTTTGTCGCGCAACGTAATTGAAAATTACGGCCCGCAAGGTCATCGGCCGGGCTATGGTTCCCCTCGAAACATTAAAAGCCCCGGCGGGTGCTCCAACACCCCCGGGACACGGCACCCGGAGCGACTTCCGAATGCGTATACACCGTAGCAACCCCAAGGCCGGTTTCACCATCCTGCCCAACGGTTTTCTCAAAAACCGGCGGCTTTCCCTCCTCGCGCGCGGCCTGCTCGCCTACCTGATGTCCTTCTCCGACAGCACCCACCAGGACATCAAGACCCTCGCCGCCGAGAACCCCGAGGGCCAGCAGGCCATCGCCAGGGCCATGCGCGAGCTGACCGCCCACGGCTACCTGATCCGCAGGCGCTTCCGCGACGAGGCCGGGAAGATGCGCACCGTGGTGGACGTCTACGACACCCCCCAGCACGACCGCCCCGACACCGACCTCCAGGTCACCTCGGCTCTCGGGAAGCCGAGCCTTGGCGAGACGAGCGCGCTCCCTACGGGAGTAAAGAAAGAACTCCAAGAAACCACCCCCTCCCCCGGCCCGGCCGCGCGACGGCGCGGCTCGGGCGAGCCCGTCTGGCCCGCAAAGCCACCCCCGGACGGCGGGGACAACGAGAGCGATGGGGATGGCGAGGATGGCGGGGACGATGGAGACGGCGGGGGTGGTGGTGGAAACGGCGGCGGGGGTGGATCCGCGGCCCCCGGCATCGCCCTCCTGACCCGCCTGGGCCGGGCCGAGCCCCGGCTGACCGTCGGCGAGACCGAGATGGCCCCTGTCCTGCCCCTCCTCGCCGAGTGGCTCGCCCGAGGCAGCACCGAGACGCAGATCCGAACGGTCCTGACCGTCGGACTGCCCGACGAGATCCGCTCACCCGCCAAACTGATCATGCACCGGCTGCGGACCAAACTGCCCGCCCCCGCGCCGATGACCGCACCGGCCAGGCTCGTGGTTCGCACCGAGTGCGACGACTGCGCACGCCCCGTACCGAACCCCGGCAGATGCCCTCAGTGCGCCGACACCCGGACCAGAAAACCCGCCCCGACCGCGGACGTGAAACGCGGCGCCACCCTCGCCCGCGAGCTGTTGAAGCGGCCACGCCCCATGGCCGCATAATCGGCATCGGCCGGGCCTAGGAACGGGGCCTCCCCGGCGGCCGACCAACATGGGGACTCGCAGGCCGGACGGCGCTTGATCGTGTTCTGGCATCCAGCTGAGAGTGAGCTTGTTCCGCCTTGGCGGGCAAGCCCTATCAGCAGCCCGTCCGTCGGCGACGTTCTGGACACCACTCGCGGCCCGCAACGGGTTTCGGTCGTGTGAGTCGGTGAAGCGGGCGGACTTTCACCCCCAAGCCCCGAACTGTCCACACAACCGGGGCAACTTCCCCCTCCCCGCGCCTGACGCATCCACAGTCTCGCCTCTCGATTCACCCCCGTTAGCGATATCCGACCAAGACTTCCCCGAAACCGTCGGGACCTCTGGATGCTTGCGATCACCCACGTTAAGCAACTTGTGTTGACTAACCCGAGATTAGTCAACTAGAGTTGCTTGCATGCCCGGTGATGAGATTCCCCCTTCCGAGGAGCCCGCTGACGCGCTGGCGGCCGTGGCGGCGTTGAGACGCCTGGCTGACCAGATAGAGGACGCCGCCGTCGAGCAGGCCATGCGAGCGGGCTGGAGCTGGCCGCAGGTCGCCGAGGCGCTCGGCGTGACGCGCCAAGCGGTCCACAAGAAACACGCCAAGCGGCTCATCGCCGCCGGCGTCACGCTGAGGAGGCGCTGACGATGGCCGCAATCGACCACTACATCAACACGATCATCGACCAGGGGGCACACGAAGCCCACACCGACGGATCGGCGACGATCGAGGCACACCATCTCCTGCTGGCGATCGCCGCCGAGCGGGAAACCACCACACATCAGGTCCTGAGTTCGGTCGGGCTCCATCATCGAGCGATCCGCGACGCGCTGAACCGGGAGTTCGAGCACAGCCTGAGCGCGGCCGGAGTCTCTCGTGCCGCCTTCGACCTCCCGCAGCCGAGCAGCGCCCCCCAACGTCCGTCGCAACTGGGGGCGTCGGTCAAACTCGCGCTCGAACGAGGCTTCGCATCCGTTGCCCGCAAAAAAGATCTACAGCCGGCGCATCTGCTGCTTGGGATCCTGCAAGCCGAGGTCGGCACCGTGCCGCGCGCGCTCGCCCTGGCGGGTATCGACCAAGCCGATCTGAAGGCGCGCGTCCTGCGGACGCTCACCGACGCGGGCAAATGACCAACAGACGCGGCTGAGGTCGTTCCATTCCCCGAGAGCAGGCCCGTAATGGCCGCCCGCACAGCGATACGCGGCGAGTCCCTCGAACGCGGGCCGCGATGCGTCGCGCGCTCGGCCGGGTCCAGCCGCGCCGAGCCTGACAGCGGGAACCCGCCCCGGCAAGGTTTCGTGAGAACCCTCCCGGGCCCTCCACCACCTCTCAGGCGCCCGCAACGCGAGGCGTGAACCACAGGAAAGGCGAGACGATGACGACGAGCGAAGTCGTGCTCGATGTCGACGGCCTGCGCATGCGCTACGGCACGACCGACGTCCTGCATGACGTGAACTTCCAGGCGCAGCAAGGAGAAGTGCTGTGCCTGCTCGGGCCGAACGGCGCGGGAAAAACCACCACGATCGAGATCATGGAGGGTTTCCGGATGCGCTCGGCAGGCCGGGTCGAGGTGCTCGGCACCGATCCGGCACACGGCGACGAGCGATGGCGAGCGAAGGTCGGGATCGTCCTGCAGTCCTGGCGTGACCATGGCAAATGGCGGGTCCGTGAACTGCTGGAGCATCTCGGTTCGTATTACGCCGCCTACTCCACCGAGTTGGTCAAACGGCCGTGGGAGGTGGATCGACTCGTCGCGGCGGTCGGCCTGACCGAGCAGGCGGACAAGAAGGCCAGGATGCTCTCCGGCGGGCAGCGGCGCCGGCTGGATGTGGCGATCGGCCTCGTGGGCCGTCCCGAATTGGTGTTCCTCGACGAGCCCACCGCTGGGCTCGACCCGGTGGCCCGGCGTGGTTTCCACGAACTCATCGAAGGCCTGGCCGACGAGGGCGAGACCACGATCCTGCTCACCACCCACGATCTGAGCGAAGCCGAGAAACTCGCCGACCGCATCCTGGTCCTCGTCGGGGGGCGGATCATCGCGGACGGTACAGCGGCGGAACTCGCACGGCAGATCGCCGGCGAGGACGAGGTGCGCTGGACTCGTGACGGGCAGAGCTTCCGGCAGTCGACCACCGAGTCGACCCGGCTGGTTTTCGACTTGTTCAAGCAGCACGGCGAGACGATCGAGAACCTCGAGGTCCGCCGGGCCTCGCTGGAGGACACCTATCTCTCCCTGGTGCACCAGGCCGAATCCGGCACGAACGAAGCAGCGGAAACGAGCAAGGCGGAAGAGGTGGCCCGATGAATCCGACCGCGATGGCGTGGCGTGCAGGCTGGTCCCGCGGTCTGATCGAGCTGCGGCAGTCGCTCACCAACGGCGGGGATCTGTTCAACCACTTCTTCTGGCCCGTGTTGATGTTGATCGCCGTGTTCTTCCTGCGAGACGTGTCCTTCGGGCAGAGCGGATTCTCCCTCGGCATCCTGGCCTTGCCGAGCATCCTCGGCATGAACGCCGCGATGTCCATGGTCAGCATGAGCCAGCAACTCACTGCCGACCGGGAGGACGGGACCCTGCTGCGTGCCAAGGCGACACCGAACGGAATGGTGGGCTACCTGCTCGGCAAGATCATCTCGGTGTCCGGCGGCCTGGTCGTCGACCTTGCGATCTTTCTGATTCCCGGCATGTTCATCATTTCCGGCCTTGCGATCAGCGACCTGGGCTCCTGGCTGACCCTGAGCTGGGTGCTGGCGCTGGGGCTGGTGGCAACCCTGCCGATCGGCGCGGTCCTGGGATCGGTGTTCGTCAGCGTACGCAGCCAGGGACTGCTCACGCTGCCGATCCTCGGCATGATCGCGATTTCCGGAATCTTCTACCCGATCACGGTGCTGCCGGAGTGGGTGCAATGGATCGCCCAGACGTTCCCGATCTACTGGCTCGGTCTCGGCATGCGTTCGGCCCTGCTGCCCGATGGCGCGGTCGCCGTCGAGATCGGCGAATCCTGGCGGCATCTGGAAACCGTCGGGATGCTGGGGGCCTGGGCCGTGCTCGGCCTGATCGCGGCGCCGATCGTGCTGCGCCGGATGGCCCGCCGGGAGTCGGGCTCCAGCGTGGCCGAGCACCGCGAGAAGGCCCTGCAGCGGATCGGGTAAGGAGCTACTACCACTGGTGCCCCCAGTACGGCGACGAGTGGCTAGGGACGTGCAGCGCGTAGCCTGCCCGGGGTCAGTGTGGACGACGCGACGCCCGGGACTTTACAAGCTGAACATTCGCAAGCCGTACTTCGACCTGATCGCCTCTGGCGCCAAGACGGTCGAGGTCCAGGTCGGCCGTGCCGGCATGCGGAAGATCCGGCGTGATCGGGAAGACGTACCAGACCTGTAGTGAAGCCTTACTCGAAGAGGGATGGGTCTCCGGTGCCCCGGCGGAGGATCTCCGGCTCGCCCTGCGAGAGGTCGACGACCGTCGTCGGGGTGGCGCCGCACTCGCCGGAGTCGATAACGGCGTCCACCACATGATCGAGCCTCTCCTTGATCTCCCAGCCCTGCGTCAGGGGCTCGGTCTCATCGGGCAGCAACAGGGTGCTCGACAGCAGCGGTTCGCCGAGTTCGGCCAGCAGCGCCTGCGTGACGACGTGGTCGGGGATCCGGACGCCGACCGTCTTCTTCCGGGGGTGCAGCAACCGCCGCGGCACCTCCTTGGTCGCGGGCAGGATGAACGTGTATCCGCCGGGGGTCGCCGCCTTGACCGAGCGGAACAGCGCATTGCTCACATGTACGAACTGGCCGAACTGGGCGAAGTCTCTGCAGACCAGGGTGAAATGGTGGTCACTGCCCAGGTGGCGGATCTCTCTGATCCGGTCGACACCCTCCTTGTTGCCAAGGCGGCACCCCAGCGCGTAGCACGAGTCCGTCGGGTACGCGATCAGCCCGTCCGCGCGCAGAAGCTCGACCACCTGGCCGATCAGCCGAGGCTGCGGATCGTCCGGATGCACATCAAGGTATTTCGTCACACCTTGAAGCTTAGAAGCGGACACTCCGTCACATGACATGCAGGCTGCCCGCAGGTGCCGAATGAACCGAAGGTCACCGTCCTCTCCTTCAACGCGGCGTCCGGTCGTCGTTCAACCGGCCGGCCCAGATCACTGCCGTCCCGGCGCCTTACGAGAGTCCGTTCATCGACTCGGCCGGGCCACGGCGCCGCACGCCGCGAAGATCCACTCGGTCGGCCCGTGGAACACCGTGCGGAGGCTGGAGAATGGACGAGCGGATCACCCCCCAACGCGACCTCGGAGAATCTTCATGAAAGCCGTGACCGACAGCGTCACCAAGAACCGGCAGTCGATCGACGGCTTGCGTGCCATGGTCGCGCGCGCCTTCGGAGATGCCCAGGTGCCCGAGGGTGAGGACTGGGTCGAGGAGTTGGGTCACGGCTGGTTCAACGTGGCCTACCGGATCCGCCTGCGAGACGGCCGGTCAGTGGTGCTCAAGATCGCGCCACCTGCCGACGTCGAGGTGATGACGTACGAGCGGAACATGATGCGCACCGAGGTGCACGCGCTGACGATGGTCCGTGAGCGCACCTCCGTACCGGTGCCCGCCGTTCTCTTCTACGACGAGAGCCACGAGCTGTGCGACGCCGACTACTTCTTCATGGAGTTCGTCGACGCCGACAATCTCGGCATCATCAAGGACCGGTTGTCCCCCGAGGTATACGGCACCTACCAAGAGGCACTCGGCGCGGCGAACCATGCCCTCAACCAGATCAAGGGCGATCATTTCGGGCCGTTGCTGGACGACACGGCGAGCGGGGCCACCTGGCGGCAGGTCTTCACCGGCATCGTCGAGGACGTCCTGCGCGACGGAGAGCGGCGCAATGTCGACATCGGCTGGGACTACGACGTCATCCGCCGGCTCGTGGCCGAGCACGCGGACTGCCTCGACGAGGTGACCGAGCCGGCGTTCGTCGAGTGGGACCTCTGGGATTCCAACGTCATGGTGCGCGACGGCGCCCTGGTGAGCATCATCGACCATGAGCGTGCGCTGTACGGCGATCCGATCATGGAGGCCGGATTCGTCGCCACCGAGACGGACGGTATGTCGAGTGACGTGGAGAGCTTCATCCGGGGCTACGGCAGCGAGCCGTTCACTCCGGTGGAAAGAACGCGGCGCCGCCTGTACAACCTTCACCTTCTGTTGATCATGGTCATCGAGACCGTCTACCGTGGGCACACGGATTCCTCGCAGTACGACTTCGCGCGGCCGCGACTGGCGCAGATCATGGAAACCTTCGGCCACCGGCGGTGACGCCTGCGGACAATCTCCGGTTGAGTCCACCCGATGGCCGCGAGGACCGGACCGCGGCCCTCGGTACGCGACCGGTCGGGCCGCTGCTCTGGAACTCCGCTTCCCAGGCGACCGTGTCGGTCGCGACCTACGGCATCTACGCGCTGACGAACGCCTGGTTCGTCTCCCGCGGCGTGGGGGCGATCGCGTTCGCGGCCGTGAACATCGTGACGCCCATCCTGTTGATCCTCGGGGCGGTGGCGACCACGGTCGGGATCGGCGGCGCGTCGCTGGTCTCCCGCAGCCTCGGCGCCGGCGACCTCCGGCAAGCCGCTCGGGCGACCGGCAACGCGTTCCTCGTCTACTGGACGACGGCCGTGATCATCGGTGTGCTGGGAGTGCTGCTGGTCGACCCGCTCCTCACCCTGCTGGGCGCCACGGACGAGACTCACGGCTACGCGCGCGACTACGCCCTGATCATTCTGGCGGGTGCGATCACGGCGACCGGTTTCTCCAGCCTGGTGCGGGCCGAGGGACGAATGCGCTTCTCGACCATGCTCTGGGTGGCTCCGGTGGTCTGTCAGATCGTGCTCGATCCGCTGCTGATCTTCGGCTTCGACCTGGGGGTTCGCGGCGCCGCGCTGGGAACGGTGGGCGGCCAGGCGGTTTCCATGGGTATGAGCCTGTGGTTCTTCTTCGTCCAGCGCGACCGCCCCTACCGCGTCACCCGCGCCGATCTGCGCCCGCACGGCCCCACGTTGCGCCTGCTGGTAGCCGTGGGAGCACCGTCCTTTCTCGGAGGCTTCGGCAACACCCTGGTCGTGGCGCTCGTCAACAACCTGCTGGTGACGCTCGGCGGCCCGGTACTGATGAGCGCCTACGCCATCTGCAGCCGGATCGGCACGTTCGTCCTGATGCCCCAGCTCGGCATCTCACAGGGGATGCAGCCGCTGATCGGATACAACGCGGGCCGCGCCCTGGCCGCTCGCGTCGGCCGCACGAGAACACTCGCCCTTCGCGCGACAGCGGTCTACGGAACGGTGGCCTGTCTCGTCCTCCTGGTGGCCGCCGCGCCGTTGACGGCGGCGTTCACCGACGATCCAGCGGTCCGGGAAGCGGCGACCCATGCCCTGCGAATCATCGCGCTCAGCTATCCCCTCGCAGGGGTGGCGACGCTCGTGTCGGCGTACTTCCAGGCGTTGGGGCGGGCACGACCGTCCTACGTGATCTCGATCGGGTCGATCGTGGCGGTCCGGGTGCCGTTGCTGCTCGCCTTCAGCCTCTTCGGAACCCTGTGGTTGTGGATCAGCTTCCCGGTGGCCGAGATCGTCGTCGCGGGAGCCGCGATGTTGATCCTGCGCCGCCTGGGGGAATCACACGGTGAGCATGTCCAGCCCTGCTAATGATCTCGAAAGGCTGTGGCCAGGTTAGGGACGGGCCGATCGCCGACCGGGATTTCCCGGGGTACACCGGAGGCATGAGGGGTCACCGAGCTGACGAAAGCCCCGGCTCACCACGCACGTCCTTGACCTGAAGTTCAGTTGAGGTTCTAACGTGCCGTAGTCATGACCACCGACCGACGACAGGGAAACGATGATGATCCTCGTAACCGGCGCAACCGGAAACATCGGAAGCGCTCTGTTGAGGCAACTACACACGTCCGGTTTCACACGCTTGCGAGGTCTGACCCGTGACGCGACACGAGTCTCATTCCCTTCGGGGGTCGAAGCCGTTGAGGGTGATCTCGCTCAGCCGGACTCACTGAAGCCCGCGCTGGACGGGGTGCGTTCGTTGTTCCTGCTGCGGGGCCTGGGCGCGGAGGCCGACGTCCTCACGGCCGCCCGGCAAGCAGGCGTGGAACACGTGGTGCTCGTGTCGTCCATCACGGTCCAGACCCATCCGCACCTGCCCGCCACCGCCGAGAATCTGGCCGTCGAGCAGTTGCTCAGGGACAGCGGCATGGCCTGGACGATCCTACGGCCGACACAGTTCGCCTCGAACACCCTGTGGTGGGCGCAGTCGATCCGCGAGCATGGGACGGTTCGAGTGCCCTACGCGGACATCGGCCTGCCCACCATCCATCCCGCGGACATCGCCGCGGTGGCCCGGGTGGCGCTGACCGAGCCCGGCCACCAGGGAAGGACGTATGCACTGACCGGTCCGGAACGGATCACCCCCCGGCGACAGATCGAGGCCATCGCCGCGGCGGTGGGGCGGGAGGTGGCCTTCGTCGAGATCAGCCGGCAGGAGGCACATCTGCAGATGGCCGCCTTCATGGGAGACCAGACCGCCGACGCGGTGCTCGATCTGATGGGCGGAGACATCAATGATGAACTGCTGAAGGTGCGCGACACGGTACCGAGGATCACCGGCTCCCCGGCCAGATCGTTCCAGCAGTGGGCTTCGGAGAATGGCGCCACCTTCCGCTAGGACCGAATAGACCACCACGCTGGGCCGGGAGTTCCCGCGCGACCCCTGGCCGATGAGCCCTTGCACGGCTCACCGGCCGCGCCTACGTTCTTAGTCGTGATCAATATGAGCCGGCGGAGACATCAGGTCCTCTTACCGGCGCTGGCGGTGGTCGCCGCTCTCGTCGCGGGATGTGGTCCGGGCCCACGTGAACAGGCGCTGAGAGCGTGCCAGGTGCTCGATTGGGACGCCGCTCAGAAGGTCTTCGGCGAGGGCACCACCATAGAGGACGAGCCCTCGGCCGCGCCGACCGCCGATCCCCTGCAGGGAATCTCATACGTCACCACACAGTGCAACTACAAGAACAGTAAAAGCACGCTGTATGCCCTTGTTCTCATGCGCACTCCGCTGACAAGCGTCGGGGTGGAGAGGAACGAGGAATTCTGCGACAACATCAGAACAGCCGACTCCCAGGACCTGGAGGGTGTCGCCGACCAGGCGGTCTGGGTTCCCGGCAAGGGAGACCTCTGTGTGTACGCCCACGGCGTGGTGATGCTGATCAGCACCAACCTGAACAACAGTGGCGGCACGGCCCTGCTCGGTGGCACCCTCGAAGGAGCGAAGAGGATAGCCGCGGAGATCATCCCCCGTATCGCGGAATGATCGCCCCCGGCGGCGGAGTTCAGGCCGCCCCGCGGGTACGCGCCCCGAGGCGGCGTGATTCCCGGCGACCATGTCCGTCTGCCGCCGATCCCGCTTCCAGCGGAGATTCTCTCCCCAGGGCAAAAGTCACCCGGAAGGCACCACCACGCCCGCACTTCCTGATCGGTGATGTCACCCGCAGACGAGCCGTCACGCGTCCCGGGAAAGCGACTCCTCCGCTGCCTGAAGAGAGCGGCTTCCCGCTGAGCCGCTTACAGTGGTCACGCCTGGGCTCCCGGGCGGACGATCATGAGGACCACGACGATCGCCCACAGCAGGTTGTAGATTCCGGCGAGCATGCTCAGGGTGCGCAACCGCTTGCCGTCGTCGGGGTTGGCGAGGGCCTCGCGTTGCTCCGGACAGATTCGCAGGGCGAGCAGACCACCGGCGGCGGCGGTGAGGACCATGGAGATATTTATCCAAATCTCGCCCATCCGGCCCTGGGTGACGGCCAAGGCGATTCCCACGACGGGCACGACGATGCCGAAGACGCCGTAGCCGCGGGTGATGCGGTGCAGCGCGACAGCCACGGCCCGGTTGCGGTCTCCCGAGGTTTCCGGCCGCGGGTTGACAGACGCGCCCGCGACGGCCGGGCTCACCGCGACACTCGCGGCGACCGGGGCATAGCGGGAGAACAGGCTTGTCGCGACGGCCGAGCCTCCGACGAACACAATGCTGGCGAGTACATGGACCGACAGCAGCACATCTTCCACGAGTTCTCCTCTCCACAGCCTTCAGAGAGCCTGAAGCTTAGCAGATGCTTCAGGCTCTCTGAAGGTGGCGGCCCAGGAATGGCACCCCTGCTGTCCGGGACGTCTCACACGTCAGATCAGAGCCGGGAGCGCCCTTCGAACGCGGCGCGTGCGGCGTCGGCGATCTGACGCTGAATCGGGTCGGCGTCCGGGCCGAACAGCCGCTCGTCCACCCCGGCCACGGCCTTCATCGCCTCCCGCATGAGACGCGCACCCTCGGGCGTGATCTCGATGGCCGAAGCGGACCCGGCGCGAGCGGTGTTGTCACGAACGAGCCCGGCCCCGGACAGCGTCTTCACCGCCGTATGAACGCTCTGTACCGTGATTCCGGACATTCGCGCCAAGTCGCTGAACGATGCGCCGGGCACGCCGGTGATGTGTCCAAGCAGGCCGAACCTGCTCACCGTCAGCCCGAGCGGCGCGAGGGCGGCGCCGAGCTCGGACTCGATCCGGTGCGCCAGCGTGAGCAGCACGATGGAGGGGCTGGTCTCCGGCGGACCTGGACGGGCGTTCTCGATTGTCACCCACCAAGTCTCCCGCACTGCCCCCCTCGGCTACGGCACCGTCGCCACCCCTTCCGTGCGGCTCTCCTTGTCACTCACAACCACGTTCCAGCTAGTGATGTTTCGCGCCCCTCTCACCACTTCCGCGGGCCGGTCAAACCGGCCGACGCCGAGGCCGAACCGAACGGCTACCGGATGCGAACCGCACGCGGGCTGGACCAGGAGAAACAGGCCGACGCCACGTTCACCCGCAACGGCTTCGTCGATCAGGAACCGGCGGACACAGGAACTCCCCCTCGACCAGGCTCTCGGCGAGCAGCACGTGCGCCGGCCCGTTGAACGGGGCGGCGCACGTGCTGCTCGCCCCCACCTCTCGGAAGTTAATTAATAGGAAACTTAACTGACAATAACCTTAACGATCAGGCGGGGGTCAAGTTATGATGCCGACAGCGCGCCGCTCAGACGTTCCGGTGTCAACCTGGTACCGCTCCGGGGCGCCGATCAAATTCATCCCGATGGTTCATTGGAACTACTGCTCACGAGCCCTCTCCGTCCCCGCGGTCTCGTAACCCCCCACAGCGTCATGATTCCCGGTGCTTTCGTACCCCGGGCGACAGAAGGGCTGTTCCCTCATGAAGAGAACCCCCCGCCTGCTGGCGCTGGCAGTCTCGTTACTGCTGGCGATCACGGGCGTCCTCATCACGCAGACATCGGCTCAAGCGGCCAATCTGCTGGTGAACGCGGACTTTGAGACCGGAAGTCTCTCCCCCTGGTCCTGCACCGGAGGGCTGGGGTCGGTGGTCGGCTCCCCCGCCCGCTCCGGTACGAAGGCACTCGCCGGCGCGGCGAGCGGCTCCGACAACGCCAAGTGCTCCCAGTCCGTGAGCGTCCGGCCGAACACGGCCTACACCTTGACCGCCTGGGTCCGGGGCAGCTACGTCCACCTTGGCGTGTCCGGCGGCGAGTTCCGCTGGACCTCGTCGGCGACGGCGTACACGCAGCTCAGTGTCCCCTTCACCACCGCGGCCAACCAGACCACCGCCACGGTCTACCTGCACGGCTGGTACGGGCAGGGCACCTACTACGCCGACGACGTCAGCTTCGACGGGCCCGGAGGCACCCCCACTCCTACACCGACTCCCACGCCGACTCCCACGCCGACGCCGACTCCCACGGTCACGCCCACGCCGACTCCCACGGTCACGCCGACCGGAAGCACCTGCGCCGTGAAGTCGAGGCCGACGGGCAAGGTCCTCCACGGATACTGGGAGAACTGGGACGGCGCCGCGAACGGTGTGCACCCACCGCTCGGCTGGATTCCGATCACCGACCCCCGCATCACGGCCCACGGCTATAACGTGATCAACGCGGCGTTCCCCGTCATTCGTTCCGACGGCACCGTCCTGTGGGAAGACGGCATGGACTCCACCGTCAAGGTCGCCACCCCGGCCGAGATGTGCCAGGCCAAGGCCGCCGGCCTGACGATCCTGATGTCCATCGGCGGGGCGACCGCAGGCATCGACCTCAGTTCCAGCGCCGTCGCCGACCGCTTCGTCGCGACCGTCGTGCCGATCCTCAAGCAGTACAACTTCGACGGCATCGACATCGACATCGAGACCGGCCTCACCGGCAGCGGCAACATCAACCAGTTGTCCACGTCCCAGGCCAACCTCATCCGCATCATCGACGGCGTGCTCGCCCAGATGCCCGCCAACTTCGGCCTGACCATGGCCCCCGAGACGGCGTACGTCACCGGTGGCAGCGTCGTCTACGGCTCGATCTGGGGCTCGTACCTGCCGATTATCAAGAAGTACGCCGACAACGGCCGCCTCTGGTGGCTGAACATGCAGTACTACAACGGAAGCATGTACGGCTGCTCCGGTGACTCGTATTCCGCGGGCACGGTTCAGGGGTTCACCGCCCAGACCACCTGCCTGAACAACGGCCTGGTCATCCAGGGCACCACGATCAAGGTTCCCTATGACAAGCAGGTTCCCGGTCTGCCCGCCCAGCCCGGAGCCGGAGGCGGCCACATGACACCCTCCCTGGTGAGCCAGAGCTGGAACAGCTTCGGCGGCAGCCTCAAGGGGCTGATGACCTGGTCCATCAACTGGGATGGATCAAAGGGCTGGACCTTCGGCGACAACGTCAAGGCACTTCAGGGACGCTAGTCCTTCGACCGCCCAGCCGGTCCGCAGAGCATGGGTCCGGCTGGGCGGTCGAGGCTGACGCGTCCGCGGGGGTGTGCAGGCTCCCCGTGACTCTCGACGTCGCCGGAGAGCGGCTTGCCGAGAAAGGACGAGCCCGGATCTCGAATTCGAGATCCGGGCTCGTCCTTTTGAGCCGCGCCTGGCCAGGTCCGGGCCGCCACCGGATCGTTGCCACGGTGCGGCCGGATACGGCCAGAGTCGGGTACGGTCGGCCGACGACGGCGCGGCGTCGAGCACTTCGATCCGCACGGCGCTCTCGATCTTGGGCGAGTTTCTCCGGAGCGTACGGGTAAGCCCTCATCCGTGCTCCCTCTTCCATAACCGGCCCAATCGTTCCTATGACCGGAACATCGTTTCATGTTTGGGCCCATCCGTGCCAGACTGCAGGGGCGGACCCCCCAAATAAGGAGAAACCGGTCATGGCCGAGCTGAGTCTTGAACACGAGGGACTGATGGCACACGAAAGATCGACAATGCCCGGCGGGCTGCTGGACATCATGCGGCGAGGAGTGCGGATCTTCGACCTGTCCCAGCCGCTGGAGCCTGGCATGCCCACCTCGCCGAACCATCCCGGGTTCAAGATGGCGCTGATGCGGCGGCACGGGGACATGGTCCGCCCGGACGGCGGCTCGGCGTCCAACGAGATGTTCATGATGGGCGGCCATGTGGGCACCCATGTCGACGCCCTGTCGCACGTGTCGCACAACGGCCTGCTCCACGGCGGCGTCGAGGCGGAGGGAGCCCAGCGCGGCGGGCGGTTCACCGTGCACGGCGCCGAGACGATCCCTGCCATGTTCTGCCGGGGCCTACTCCTCGACGTGGCGGGCGCGCACGGTTTGGACACGCTTCCCGGCGGGCATCCGATCGGCCCCGAGGACCTTGCCGCAGCCGCCGCGCGGGCCGGTGTGACAGTGGAGCGCGGAGACGTGGTGCTGGTGCGCACGGGCTGGGCGCGTAACTGGCACGACGCCGAGGCATATATCGGTCACAACAGCGGCGTGCCCGGTGTCACCGAGGAGGGGGCGACATGGCTGGCCGAGCGCGGCGTGGTGGCCACCGGCGCGGACACCACCGCCTATGAGCACATTCCGCCCGGCCAGGGCCACCGACTGCTGCCCGCTCACCGCGTTCTGCTGGTGGAGCACGGCATCCACATCATCGAGCATCTGCGCCTGGAGGATCCCGCCGCCGCCGGAGTGGCGGAATTCCTCTTCGTGCTCGCGCCACTGAAGATCGTCGGCGGCACCGGTGCGCCCGTACGCCCGCTGGCCGTCGTCGAGACATCCGCCTTGGCCTAGACCGTGAGCCGCGGATCAGGACATATACCCCAGCCGACCGGAGACGCGAGCGGTGGCCTTGACCAGCGCGGCGGCACAGCCGTCGGCCTCGTTCCTGAACCGCTCAAGAGGTCCGCAGACGCTGATGACGGCGAGCGGGCGCCCCGCGTGGTCGAAGACCGGGGCCGCCACCGAGCCCGCGCCGGGCTGGCGCTCACCGTAGGAGACCGCGTAACCCACCTGGCGGATGTGCTCCAGCTGCTCCCGCAGCGTGGTCCGCTCGCCGGAAGCATGACGCGAGAGATAGCCGTCCCGCTCGGTGTCCGGCAGGAAGGCGAGGAATACCTTGGAGGAGGCCCCGATGTGCAGGGGATACGGCACACCGAGCGTCACCGACATGCGGACCTCGCGCGCGGGGGTGACCTGCTCCACGTAGATCCGGCCACTGCCGCTGCGCACCGAGAGCGTCGCGGTCTCCCCGGTCTCAGCCGACAGCGCCGCGAGCTCCGGGGCGGCGACGCCCCGGATGTCGATGCGGTCGAGGTAGGCGAGGCCCAGTCGCATCGACATCACGCCGAGCGAGTATCTACGCGTCTCCTCGTCCAGCTCGATCAACTGACGGCTGCGCAGCGAGGCGAGGATCCGGTGCACGGCAGCCTTGGAGAGGGACAGCCGGTCGGCGATCTCGGTGACGCCCAGGGTAGGCGTGGCCGACTCGGCGAACAGCACGAGCACGTCGGCCGCCCGCTCGACCGTCGATGCGGTCTGACTCGTGGGCTGAGCCGGGTCGTCTTCGGACATGGGCTGACTCCGTTTCCACAGGGGCTCAACAGATCTTCGCATCGGGCCGCGCGTCGTGCACGCCATCAGCATCTCAGTATATTTCGGAACAATATTCCAAAAAAAGGAACATTAGGAGGCCCCGCATGGCCAGTGGCCCTCTGGACGGCGTCGTCGTCCTTGACATCGCCACCCTTTTCGCCGGACCACTCGCCGCCACGATCCTCGGCGACTACGGTGCGGACGTCATCAAGGTCGAGCACCCGGCCAAGGGCGACCCTTCACGGTCGCACGGCCCGGCCAAGGACGGCGTGGGGCTCTGGTGGAAGATGCTCTCCCGCAACAAGCGGGCGGTGACCTGCGACTTCGGCCGGCCCGAGGGGGCCGCGCTGCTGCGTCGGCTGGTGGAGCGGGCCGATGTGCTGATCGAGAACTTCCGGCCCGGGACGCTGGAGCGCTGGGGCCTGTCCCCCGCCGAGCTTCACGCGATCAACCCCGGCCTGGTCATCGCCCGGGTCACCGGGTTCGGACAGGAGGGGCCCTATTCCCGGCGGCCCGGCTTCGGCACGCTGGCCGAGTCGATGAGCGGCTTCGCGGCGATCACCGGCGAGCCCGGCGGCCCGCCGACCCTGCCGCCCTTCGGCCTGGCGGACGGCATATCGGCCCTGGTCTGCGCCAACGCCATCACCATGGCGCTCTACCACCGCGACCACGGCTCCGGCCAGGGCCAGGTGGTGGACCTCGCGATCATCGAGCCGCTGCTGACCATCCTCGGCCCGCAGCCCCTCGCGTTCGACCAGCTCGGCGAGGTGCCGTCACGCACCGGCAACCGCTCGATCAACAACGCCCCGCGCAACACCTACAAGACCCGCGACGGCAAATGGGTGGCGGTCTCGACCTCCTCCCAGAACATCGCCGAGCGGGTGATGCGCCTCGTCGGCCATCCCGAAGTCATCGACGAGCCGTGGTTCAAGGGTGGCAAGAGCCGCGCCGAGCACGGCGACGAACTGGACGCCCACGTGGGCGGCTGGATCGCCGCCCGCGATGTCGCCGAGGTGGTCTCGGCCTTCGAGAAGGCCGAGGCGGCGGTCGCCCCGATCTATGACATCCGTGACGTCTTCGCCGACCCGCAGTACCAGGCGCTGGACTCGATCACCACGGTCGAGGACCCCGACTTCGGGCCGATCAGAATGCAGAACGTCTTGTTCCGCCTGTCACAGACACCAGGCTCGATCCGGTGGACCGGACCGGCGCTCGGCGCGCACAACGACGAGGTGTACGGCGAACGCCTCGGCATGTCGGCCGGGGAACTGAGCGGGCTCCGGGACCAGGGTGTGATCTAGTGACCGCCTTGCCCCCTGGTCCGCATAGTGGTACAAGGTTACAAATATCGGAACAATCTCTGGAGAAACCGGTGAGTGAGAAGACCCTCGCGGAGCGGATCGCCGCTTTCGCGGCGGCCTGCCGCTACGACGAACTGCCCCCCGATGTGACCGACAGCGTCCGCAGCCGGGTCCTCGATATCCTCGGCCTCTGCCTGGCGGCCAGGGGCCTGCCCTCCAGCCAGGCGGTGCTCGGATATGTCACCGACCAGGGCGGACGGGGCGACAGCCATGTGATCGGTGAGCCCGAGCCCGTGCCCGCCGCGCTCGCGGCGCTGGCCAACGGGGTGCTCGCCCACTCGCTCGACTACGACGACACCCATCTGCCCTCGGTCCTGCACCCCAGCGCCTCGGTGGTACCCGCCGCACTGGCCGCGGGCCAGCTCGCCGGCGCCTCGGGCCGGGAGACGATCGCGGCGATCGCGGCCGGCCTGGAGGTGTGCGTGCGGCTCGGCATGGCCGGCTACGACAGGAAGGCCGGAAACTCCACCTTCTTCGAGTACGGCCAGCACGCCACATCGATCTGCGGCACGATCGGCTCGGCCGTGTCGGCGGCCATGCTCCTCGGCCTGGGCGAGGAGGGCGTCCGAAACGCGATCGGCGTGGCGGCCTCCATGTCCTCGGGGATCATCGAGGCCAACCGCACCGGCGGCACGGTCAAGCGCACGCACTGCGGCTGGGCCGCGCACTCCGGGGTGACGGCGGCCCAGCTCGTCCAGCGGGGCATCACCGGACCGCCGACCGTCCTCGAAGGCAGGTTCGGCTTCTTCACCGCCTTCCTGCGCGGCGAGTTCGACGCCGAGGAGATCACCCGCGGCCTGGGCACCGTATGGGCCGTACCCGGCATCTTCTTCAAGCCGTACCCGGCCAACCACTTCACCCACACCGCCATCGACGCGGCCCTGGCACTGCGGGCGCGGGGGCTCGACCCCGGTGAGATCGAGTCGATCACTCTCGGCGCCCCCTCGCCGGTCATCCGCACCATCGGCCAGCCGATCGAGCACAAACGGCTGCCGGAGACCGGCTATCAGGCCCAGTTCAGCGGGCCGTACGCCGTGGCGGCGGGACTGCTCGGCGGCGGCGGGTTGGGCGTGGGCCTCGACGACTTCACCGACGAGCTGGCCCGCGACCCGCGGCGGCGGGCTCTCATGGCCAAGGTCGAGGTGGTCGCCGACGAGCGTTGCGACCAGATCTTCCCCGAGCAGTTCCCCGCGGTTCTGTGCGTGCGCACGGCCGACGGCCGGAAGTGGACCGAGGAGGTGCTCGCCAACCGGGGCGGCCCGCAGCGCCCACTGTCGGAGGAGGAACTCGGGCTGAAATTCCGCGACAACGCGGGCCGTGCCCTGTCCTCCGAGGCGATGGACCGCATCGAGGACGGCATACGCCGTATGGCGGAAATGAGCAACCTGAACGACCTGCTGCGACAGGTCTCCTGATGGATCGAGTGGAGGCGACGATGGAATCCCTGGACCTCGTGGTGAAGAACGTCCGGGTCGTACGGCACGACCGGCCCGAGCCGGAGACCCTCGACATCGGGGTGTCGGACGGGCGGATCGTACGGCTCGCGCCCGGCATCCCCGTGACCGAGGCGACCACCGTGGTGGACGGCGGCGGCAAGCTGGCCTTCCCCGGTGTCGTGGACGCCCACCAGCACTGGGGCATCTACAACCCGCTGGCCGAGGACACCCGCAGCGAGAGCCGCGCCTGCGCCCAAGGCGGGGTGACCACTGCACTGTCCTACATGCGCACCGGCCAGTACTACCTCAACAAGGGCGGTGACTACGCGGACTTCTTCCCCGAGGTCCTGTCGATCTCCGAGGGCAACGCCCACGTCGACTACGCCTACCACCTGGCCCCGATGTCGCGCCGCCACATCGAGGAGATCCCCGACCTGGTCGAGAGATTCGGCGTCACCTCTTTCAAGATCTTCATGTTCTACGGTGGCCACGGCCTGCACGGCCGCTCCGCCGACCAGCGCTCCTTCCTGATGACGCCCGAGGACGAGCGCTACGACTACGCTCACTTCGAGTTCGTCATGCGCGGCGTGCAGGCCGCGCGTGAGCGCTTCCCCGACATCGCCGACCAGATCTCGCTGTCGCTGCACTGCGAGACCGCCGAGATCATGACGGCCTACACCAAGATGGTCGAGGAGCGCGGAGGGGTACGCGACCTGCGCGCCTATCACGAGTCCAGGCCCCCGCACTCCGAGGGGCTGGCCGTCTCGATCGCCTCCTATCTGGCCCACGAGACCGGTCTGCCCACCGTCAACCTGCTGCACCTGACCTCGCGCAAGGCGTTGGAGGCGGCGCTGCGGATGAGCGTGGCCTTCCCCCACATCGACTTCCGCAGGGAGGTCACCATCGGCCACCTGCTCGCCGACGTGGACACCGCCTCGGGGCTCGGCGGCAAGGTCAACCCGCCCCTCCGGCCCCGTGAGGACGTCGAGGCGCTGTGGGAGTACGTCCTGGACGGGCAGGTCGACTGGGTGGTCAGCGACCACGCGTGCTGCCGGGAGGAGGCCAAGTTCGGCGAACCCCGCGACGATGTGTTCGTGGCCAAGTCCGGCTTCGGCGGCGCGGAATACCTGTTGCCCGGCCTGATCACCGAGGGCCGCCGGCGCGGCCTGCCCTATTCCGAGATGGCGCGGCTGCTGTCCTGGAACCCCGCCAGGAGATACGGCCTGGCCGGCAAGGGTGCGCTCGCCGAGGGCTACGACGCGGACCTCTGCCTGGTGGATCCGGACGTGAACTGGACGGTGCGGGCGGCCGAGTCGGAGTCCACGCAGGAATACACCCCCTTCGAGGGCTTCGAGCTCGGCGCGCGGGTCACCGACACGTTCGTCCGGGGCCACCACGTGCTGCGCGGCGGCAAGGTCGAGGGCGATCCGCAGGGCCGCTACATCTCCCGCACCGGCGCCTGACCCGCTGGAACTCGTGCTCCCGCCCGCCGTGACCGGGCGGGAGCAGGGCCGCCGCGTCTCTCCTGCCCCGGCACCTGAGCACTGGGGTGCCCCCATCCCGATGCCGCCCGCCGGTGAATCCGGCGGGCGGCATCGGGATGGGGGCGGCCGGACTCAGTCCAGCAGGGGGCTCAGCACACGGGCGACGGTGGCCTCGGCTTCGGCCCACACGCTTTCATCGGTCCCCTCGGTGAGCACGGCCAGCCGGGACCGCACCTGCACCAGCTCGAAAATGAGATTGCAGTTGATTTCCAGTGACGCTTCCATGTCCGGGGTCAGAAATCCGTCGGTCGGCAAATTCACCGCTGCGCCTTTCTCGTCGTCTCGTTCGTTCATTGGTTCGCGCCTACTTACGGGCGGTGAGCAGCGCCCACGGAGTGGACCAAATGTGCCGGTCCACCTTTTCCGGCGCGCCGGGCGGGGCGAAACCGCGCACGGTCACGTCGTCGAAGCCCGCCGCGCGGGCGAAGGAACCGAACTCACGCGCCCGGAAGGCATTGATGTACGGCTCGCCGGTGATCTCGCTGTGGTAGGCGCCGAGCACGTCGCGGAACGGATCGCCGATCAACCTGGTCTCCAGGGCGACGAACACCCCGCCGGGCCGCAGCACCCGCCTGGCCTCACGCATGGCCCCTTCGATGGACGAGAGCGGCATCTCGTGCAGCACCATCGAGACCACCACGAGGTCCGCGCTTCCCTCGGGGCCGGGCAGCGCCTCGGCGTCCGCCTGAACCCAGTCGACGGCCAGTCCCTCCTCGGTCGCCATCTTGCGGCCGAGCCGCAGCACGGGCAGCGACAGGTCCACGCCGGAGACCTGTGCGTCGGGATAGCGGCGGGCCAGGGAGAAGGTGGTCTTGCCGAACCCGCAGCCCACATCGATCACCCGGCGCGGCGCGAGATCCTCGGGGATCGCGGCGGTCAGAGCGTCGTGCAGAGCCGAGGGCGCACGCCGGCCCGCGTGCACGAGACGGGCGCCGAGGGCGTAGACGAGCGCGCCCCGGTCGTCGCGCCAGATGCCGCCGTCCTGGCGGTGGAAGTCGTATCCCGTGTAATACGCGGGCGCCTGGAAGCCCTCCGGCACGGTCAGCGAGCCAAGGTCGTCTTCGCGCTCGTCGAGGAGGTCCGGCCGCTCGGCGAGCCGCTCGTCGGCCATCCGCCCGACCTCCTCCCAGATGCGCAGGTGGATGTAACGATCCATCCAGAGGAAGCGATCGCGGCCCGGCAGCGCGTCGATGACCTCTCGGGCGGCCTCGAAGGACCGCGGCTCGGGGTCGCCGGCGGCCTCGGCGTAACGCTCGGCCAGCCGGGGATAGAGCGTGCTCATCCAATAGCGGCGCAGCCCCAGCAGCGTCGCGGCCCGGGGCACCTCGTGCTCACGCCAATCGAGGAAGTCACTCACCTTCGCCTGCGGCACAGGCACGGGCGGGATCTCGGTCTCGCTGGGCAGCGCCATCTGTCCTCCGATTATCTGCTTCACCATTGTTCCTCTCAGGGGAACAATGCGCTATCCACTCTGCTGGAAACTAACACCGCTTACGGACAGCCCACAACCAGCCCTCGACGACACAGCCACGAATAAGGTGCCCTAATGTCTGGTTATCCTCTACCCAACGCTCGCTCCAGCTGGCAGTATCCATTCCGACCCCGAAAGGAATCGTTCGAGTGAGTGGAACAGCTGACGGACTCGCGGAGGCACCTGCGCGAGTCGGCGTCGTGGTCCCTCCCGGCAACCCCTCGGCCGAACCCGAGATCACCGGCCTGCTCCCCCGATCGCTCATCACCCACACGGCCAGGTTGCCGGTGCACGACGGGGTGGACCTGCGGACGCGCCTGTCGCGCTACAACGACGACCACACCGGGACGCTGGCCTCCTTCGGCGGCCTGCCGCTGCGCGCGGCGCTGCTGGCCTGCACCGGGTCCTCCTATCCGCTGGGACCGGACGGTGACGCCCGGCTCTGCTCCGACCTGTCCGCGCGCCACGGCTTTCCGGTGTTCACCGCCGCGTCCTGTGTGCTGGCCGCCCTGACCGCGCTCGGCGCGCGGTCGCTCCTCCTGGTCTCGCCGTACCCCGCCTGGCTCACCGAGCAGTGCGCCGGATTCCTGCGGGAGGCCGGCCACCAGGTGAACGACGTCCTGCCCATTCCGGGCAGTGGCGCGATCTACGACCTGACCGGCGAGGACGTCCGCCGCGTCATCGACGCCGTACGGCCGGGCCGGGCCGACGCGGTCCTCGTCGCCGGAACGGGCGCGCCAAGCCTCGCGGCGATGGACGCGGCGGCCGGGAAGCTGAGCGTTCCGGTCCTATCGTCCAATCTCTGCGGCGCGTGGTGGCTCGCGTCCTCCGCCGGCGCGAGCGAGGAACTGCGCGAGTCGCCGAGCCCGGCGATGCGCAGGCTCACCGCCGACGCCGTCCTCCCCCAGCTTGCCGGAACCTCCAGGAGAGGCCCCTCAGCATGATCAGTCAAGATGCTCCGGTGATCGTCGTCGGTGGTGGTCCCGTCGGGCTGACCACCGCCGTGGCGCTGGCCACGCATGACGTGCCCGTCGTGCTCCTGGAGTCGGGCGACGGGTCGGTGCGCGCGGAATGGCGCGGTTCCACCCTGCATCCGCCGACGCTCGAACTGCTCGACGAGATCGGCCTCACGCCGGAGATCCTGTCCGGCTCGACGCGAGTCGACCGGGTGCAGCATCGCGACCTGGAGTTCGACGAGGTCGTCGAGTTCGACTTCGGCCTGCTCGAAGGACGCACGCCCTACCCCTTCCGCACGCAGTTCGAGCAGTACAAGATGCTGCGCCTGCTCGGCGACCGGGCAGCACGGGCCGACGAGGTGGACCTCAGGTTCCGCCACACGGTGCGCGAGATGCGGCAGGACGACAACGGCGTGACGGTGACGGCCGACACCCCGGATGGGCGGGTCGAACTGCGCGCGGCCTTTCTGGTCGCGGCCGACGGCAGCCACAGCGCCCTGCGCAAGCACGCCGGCATCGGTTTCCCCGGCGTCACGCTCGACACACAGAGCATCGTGGTGGCCAGCCCGTTCCCGTTCGAGCGGGTGGTCAAAGACGTGGCTCCGGTGAGCTACTGGAGCGGCCCGTCGGGACGGCTCTCACTGATCAGGACCCCCGACGTCTGGCGGTTGGCGGTGTCCGCGCCCGGAGAGCAGGGCGGCAGCACCACCGACCCGCATCCGGCGGTCCGCACCGGCCTCGGCCTGCTGACCGGCGCGGCCGGGGACGTCGAGCTGATCCAGCACCAGACCTACCGCAGTCACCAACGGGTCGCCGAGACCTTCCACCTCGGACGGCTGCTGCTGGTCGGCGACGCCGCGCACCTCAACAGCACCACGGGCGGCATGGGCCTGAACTCCGGCGTGCACGACGCGTTCGAGGCGGCCGACCGGCTGGTCCCGGTGATCCGCTCGGGAGCAGACGCGGATGAGGCCGCCGCCACGTACGGCGCGGCACGGCGGGCCGCCGCGATGGAATTCGTGCAGCCCCTCACCCATGAGGGCGCGATAAGGCTCGCCCAGCGCGACCCCGCCAAGCGCCGGCAGCGGCTGGCCGAGCTGGCCGAGATCGCCGCCGACGAGGACCGCTCCCGCGCCCATGTGATGGCCGCGAGCATGCTCACCGCTCCGCTGCCGGAGCGCGTACGGAAGGGATTGACCGCTCGATGAGCAAGATCTACAGCCCGATCGACGGACAGGTCATCGGCGACGTCGCGCCCGGCGACGCCGAGGTCGCGCTGAGCACGGCGGCCCGAGCGCTGCCCGGCTGGCGCGGCATGCCGGCGAGTGAGCGGGGACGGCTGCTGGTCGAGGTCGGCCGCCAGATGCGCGCGCGGGTCGAGGAGGTCGCCCAGTTGGAGACACTCAACACCGGCAAGCTCCTGAGCGACACGCGACGCGAGGCAGAGCGGGCCGCGGCCTGCTTCGAGTATTACGGCGGCTATGCCGACAAGGTGACCGGCACGGTCATCCCGGTGCCCGGCCCGTTCCACACCTATACCGTGCGGGAGCCGTACGGCATCGCGGTGGGGATCATCCCCTGGAACGTTCCCTATTTCTTCGCGGCCAAGAAGCTGGCCCCGGCGCTGGCGTTCGGCAACGTCAGCATCGTCAAGCCGGCGGAGGAGACGCCGCTGACCGCGCTGGTGCTGGCCGGCATCCTGGCCGAGGTGCTACCCGAGGGCGTCGGGCAGATCCTGCCCGGCGGGGCCGACGTCGGGCGGGCCCTGGTGGGCGACGAGCGGACCGACCTGGTGGTGTTCACCGGATCCCATCCGGCGGGCCGCGCGGTGGCGCAGGCCGCCGCTGGGCATTTCGCGCCCTCGGCGCTGGAGCTCGGCGGCAAGTCGCCCCAGCTCGTGTTCGCCGACGCCGACCTGGACGCGGCTCTTGAAGGGGTACTCGGCGGGATCTTCGGAGCGTGCGGCCAGATGTGCGTGGCGGGGTCAAGGGTCTACGTCGAGGAACCGGCATACGCTGATTTCGTCGACCGACTGGCGGCGCGGACGAGCGTCCTGCGGGTGGGCGACCCGCGTGAGCCCGGCACCCAGGTGGGGCCGCAGGTGACTCTGCCTCAGGCGGAAAAAACGCTGGGCTACATCGATGAGGGCCGTGCGGGCGGGGCGCGCCTGGTCGCGCAGGGCGCGACGCCGGACGACCCCCGGCTCAGGAACGGCTTCTACGTCCCGCCGACCGTGTTCGCCGACGTCGCGCCGGACGCACCGCTGCTGACCGATGAGATTTTCGGACCCGTGGTGTCGGTGGCGCCCTTCCACGGCGAACGCCAGGCGGTCGAACTGGCCCACCGCACGCGGTTCGGGCTGGCCGCCGGGGTGTGGACGCGCGACGTCGGCCGTGCCCACCGGATGGCGGCCGAACTGCGCGTCGGCACGGTCTGGATCAACACCTACCGGATCCTGTCCGACCTGGTGCCGTTCGGCGGCGTCGGCCGGTCGGGGTTCGGCCACGAGAACGGAACGGAGGCGGTCAACCTGTACACCAGGCCCAAGAGCGTGTGGACGTCGATGGAGCCGGGCATGCCCGCCGCCTACCTCACGGAGGCACGATGAGCACCTTCTACCGGCACGACCACCTGTTCATCGGCGGCAGGCGGGTCGCGCCGATCTCGGATGAAACGGTCGAGGTGATCTCTCCCTCCACCGAGGAACCGGTGGGCCGTGTCCCGTGCGCCGGGCGCGATGACGTGGACGCGGCGGTGGCCGCGGCCCGCGCCGCCTTCCGGGACCCGGACGGGTGGCGCACCTGGCCCGCCGGGGAACGGGCGGCGGCCCTTGACCGGCTGGCGGGGCTGCTCGACGAGCGGATCGACGAGCTGACCACGCTGCTCGCCTGGGAGACCGGACGACCCGTGGGCGGGAGACGGGCTTCCACGCTGCGGGGCAGCGAGCTGCTGCGCTACTACGCCGAGGTGATCCGCACCCTGGTGACCGAGGAGCGGCGGGCCGCCCCCGAGGCCACCTCACCGATCCGGCACTCCATCGTGCGCCGCGAGCCGATCGGGGTGACCGCCGCGATCACCCCCTACAACGGGTCGCTGACCCTGCCGATGTACAAACTCGCCCCGGCCCTCGCCGCGGGTGGAACGGCGGTGTTCAAGCCGCCGCCGCAGGCGCCGCTGGAGTCCTACCTCCTGGCCGAGGCGGTCGCGGCCTCGGGGATTCCGGACGGCGTGCTCAACATCGTGCCCGGCGACGCCAGGACCGGTGAGTGGCTGGTCACCCACCCGGGAATCGACAAGATCGGCTTCACCGGGTCGACGGCGGCCGGGCGGCGCATCGCCGAACTGGCGGGGCGCGCCCTTAAACCGGTGACGCTGGAGCTGGGTGGCAAGTCGGCGGCCGTCCTGCTGGAGGACGCCGACCTGTCGGCCTTCGTCGGCTCGCTCGGCGTGCTCGGCTTCCTGTTCAGCGGCCAGAACTGCTTCATCCACAGCCGGATCCTGGCCCCCCGGCGAAGATATGCCGAGGTGGTGGAGGCCGTCACGGCGTTCGCGGCCGGACTGGCGGTCGGCGACCCGTTCGACCCGGCGACCCGGGTCGGCCCGTTGATCACCGCCGAACATCGGGACCGGGTCGCCTCCTATGTGCGCTCGGGACTCGACGAGGGCGCCAGGCTGACCACGGGAGGTGGCGCGCCGGACCGGCCGGGCTGGTATTTCGAGCCCACGGTGTTCGCCGACGCGACCAACGACATGCGGATATGCCAGGAGGAGATCTTCGGCCCGGTGCTGGCGGTCATCCCCTATGACACCGAGGAGGAGGCTCTCACACTCGCGGGCGACTCCGACTTCGGCCTGGCCGGATCGGTCTGGACCGCGGACGAGGAACGCGGCGTGGCCCTGGCCTCCCGGATGGACAGCGGGTCGGTGGGCGTCAACGGCTTCGGCTTCAACACCGCGGCCCCGTTCGCCGGGCGGCGCGGCAGCGGGCTCGGCGTGGAGCTCGGCGTGGAGGCCCTGGCCTCCTACCTGCGCTTCCAGGCGGTGCACCTCCTGTGAGCGCGGGCCCGATCGTCCGGGTGACCGTCGGGGTGCCCGATCCCCCGACGGCGGCCGGACGTTACCTCGCCGCGTTCGGCTGGACCGTGCGGCCGGATGGAGAACGAGACAGGATCACCGTGGGCCCACCCGGCGGCCAGGGCGGCGACGTGCGGCTCGTCCGGACTGAGGGCAGCCCGCCGGCACCGTTCACGACGTACGGCTGGGCCGCGCTCGAACTGGCCGTGCGCGACGTGGACCAGGCAGTGCTCGACGCCGAACGCGCGGGCTTCACGGTGCTCGTCCCGCCGCTGCGGCTGGGCACGCTGCCGTTGCGCGCGGCCCAGCTCGCCGGTACCGGCGGGGAGGGGGTGTACCTCACCCAGATCCTCGGTGAGGTGCCCGGGTTCGCGCTGCCCCGGCAACGGGATCCGGTGGACGGGGTGTTCATCGCGGTACTGGCGACCCCGGACCTCGAAGAGAGCCGGCGGGTGGTGGAGTCGCGGCTCGGCGCGGTCCGGGCCAGCGACCGGCGGGCCCGCATCCAGGTGCTCAACCACGCCTTCGGCCTGCCCGATACCACCGAGCACCGGCTGAGTTCGGTACGGCTGGCCGAGCGGGCCGCCATCGAGATCGACGAGTATCCCGGGACCGCGCGGCCCCGGGCCGCACCCCGGTCGGGGCCGGTCCCCGGGATGGGCGTGGTGACGGTGCACGGCGCCGAGCCCGCCGCCTTCGCCCTGCCGTACGGCGGGCTGGTGGAGGTGGAGCCGGCGACGCACATTTATCGGACCCCTGTCTCATATAAGGAAACGATCCGGCCTCATCCCTTGACCTGACGGGAAGAACTCGGCAATCCTTTTCGCTAATCGGGACAACGTTCCTTCTATAGGAACAGCTTCTGTTATGGAACACGGGGCCGCCTTCTCAGGCGGCGACCATGAAAACGTAGGGACACGGTGTGAACAACCACCGACTCGGCATCGCAATCGCCGCGGGCGCGGCACTGCTCCTGTCCAGCGCCTGTTCGTCCGGTTCGACCGACGGCGGGACCCCGGCCTCGGGCGGCGGGAAGACACAGACGCTGCGGGTCGGCGTGGCGTCGCTGGCTCCAGGACAGGGCAATCCCTTCACCGCCACCGGCAGCCCGAGCATTTACACGTGGTCCGCGATCTTCGACGCGCTCACCCTCGTGGATGCCAAGGGCACAGTACAGTCCGCGCTGGCAACGTCCTGGGAACAGGTCGAGCCGACCCGCTGGCGGTTCACGTTGCGCGAGGGCGTGAAGTTCTCCAACGGCGAGGTGTTCGACGCCTCAGCCGTCATCGCGACGATCGACCACGTGAACAGCGAGGCCGCCCGATCCACCCCGGTGGGCGTCGACCTGATGAACGTCTCCGGAGCCAAGGCCGTGGACCCCCGCACCGTGGAGGTGACGACGGCCAAGCCGGACCCGATCCTGCCCAAGGTCCTGTCCGAGCTCTACATCGTCGCGCCCAAGGCGTGGCAGCAGGACCCCAAGGCGTTCGCGAACGCGCCGGTCGGCACCGGGTCGTTCAAGGTGGACTCGATCACTCAGAACCGCTGGGAGCTGTCGGCCAACCCCGACTCCTGGCGCAAGCCCAAGGTGGACAAGCTCCAGGTCATCAAGCTGCCCGACGCCGCCGCCAGGCTCCAGGCGCTGCAGTCGGGGCAGATCGAGGTGGCGATCCAGCTCAACCCCGACCAGATCGAGCAGGTGCGCGCCGCGGGCGGCACCCCGCAGACCGACCCCGCGCCGCAGGTCATGTCCCTGGCGTTCTACCAGACGAAGTCCGGTTCCAAGGTGGCCGACCAGAAGCTGCGCCAGGCGCTGAACTACGCGGTCGACAAGCAGGCCATCGTCACCAACCTGACCGGCGACCTGGCCAAGGTGACCGGGCAGGGCGCGTCGGAGTCGACCTTCGGCTACGACCCGCAGACCCAGCCCTATCCGTACGACCCGGAGAAGGCCAAGGAACTGCTCAAGGAGGCCGGGCACGACAAGGGGCTGAGCCTCACCGCCGACGTGGTCGTGGGCTCCTATCCGGCGGACGACCAGCTCTACCAGGCGGTCGCCGCCGACCTCGCCAAGGTCGGTGTCACGCTCACCCTGCGGCAGATGACCTTCGCCGAGTGGCTGGAGAAATACCAGACCAACGGCTGGAGCGGCGACATGTTCGGCCTGTCGTGGAACTCGGCCCCCTGGATGGACGCCATCCGCGCCTACCGCATCTTCTCCTGCGCCAAGGCCACCGCCTTCTTCTGCGACAAGAGCGTCATGCCGCTGATCGAGCAGGCGAACAACGAGTTCGACGAGGCCAAGCGGCTGTCCACACTCCAGGAGCTGGCGCGGAAGGTGCACGACAACCCGCCGTCCCTCTATCTGGTGCAGCAGACCGACGTCAACGCCACCGCCAAGGGCGTACAGGGCTATCTCAACGACAGCCGGTTCATCCACTACGAGCAGATGACCGTCGGCGGCTGAGCGCCGACACCGAAAGGAGGTGCCGCCGATGGCCGAGCAGGCACTCACCACCCCACCCGCCGCGACGGCGGCCTCGACCGGGCTCACCGTAGCCCGCCGGATCCTCCGTACCGTCGGACCTCGTCTCATCCAGGTCGTGGTCCTGATCATGGTCGTTTCGACCGCGCTGTTCTTCCTGCTGCGGCTCACCGGAGATCCGGCCCGCATCCTGGCCGGCGAGGACAGCTCGCCGGAGACGCTGGAGCAGGTGCGCGCGCAATACGGCCTCGACCGCCCGCTGGTCATGCAATATGCCACGTTCATCGGCAACATGCTGCTGCTGGACTTCGGCAGCTCGCTGTCCACCGGCGAACCCGCCCTCGACCTGGTGCTGCGCCAGCTCCCGCCCACGCTGGAGCTGGCCGCCCTGGCCACCATCGTCAACATGCTCATCGCCATCCCGATCGGGAGCTGGCTCGGGGCCCGGTCGCAGACCGGGCCCCGGCGGCTGGTGAACGGCCTCACCAGCATCGCCCAGGGCATCCCGGCCTACATCGTCGGGCTGCTGCTCATCCAGATCTTCGCCGTCTGGCTCGGCGTGCTCCCCTCGGTGTCGGGCGGGGGCGGCCTGGAGTGGATACTGCCCTCCCTGACCCTCGCCGCGTTCCTGTCGCCCCAGCTCATCCGGGTCTCGGCGGCGAACGTGTCGGAGTCGATGAATCAGGACTATGTCCGTACCGCCCGCGCCACCGGCGCCGGCCCGACCACCCTGCTGGTACGGCATGTGCTCCCCAACGCCCTGCTGGCCACCACAGCCCTGCTCGGCGCCCAGTTCGCCTACATGATGTCCGGTTCGATGATCACAGAATTCCTCTTCTCCTGGCCGGGTCTCGGCCTGCTGCTCGTCAACTCCGTGACGCACCTGGACTTCCCCGTCGTCCAGGCGTCGGTCTGCGTCGTGGCATTGCTCGTCTTCGCCGTCAACGTCGTCATGGACTCGATCTTCCAGATCGCCGATCCCCGACTGCGCCGGGGCCGGGCATGAGCGCCCCCTCCGCCGCGGAACCGCGCGGCCTGCTGCGCCGCCGCCCCGGCCGGGGCTCGCCACTCTCCCTGGCCGTGGGAGTCGGGATGTGCGCCGTCCTCGTCCTGCTGGCCCTCACCCATCGGATGCTGGAGCCGCACGACCCGGGCGCCTCCGAGCTGGCCCGCCGGCTGCTCGCTCCCGGCGGCGACCACCTGCTCGGCACCGACCAGCTCGGCCGCGACGTGCTGTCCCGGGTGCTCGCCGGCACCTCCTGGTCCCTCGGCATAGGCATGGTCGCCACCACGCTCGGGGCCGTCACCGGCACGATGATCGGCGTCGGGGCGGGCTGGTCACACGGCTGGGTCCGGGTCGTGCTGACCCGTGCCGTCGACATCGGTATCTCCTTTCCCTATCTGGTCACCGCGATCACCGTCATCGCCGTGGTCGGGCACGGCTTCTGGCCACTGGCGCTGACACTCGGCCTGGTGAGCTGGCCGACCTTCGCCCGCGTGGTCTACGCCGAGACCCTGGGCCTCGCCAAGCGCGAATATGTCACCGCCGCCCGGCTCATCGGCGTCGGACGCCTGGCCTCGGTCTTCTCCCATGTGCTCCCGGCGCTGCGGCCCACGCTTCAGGTGATGGCCGCCTTCATGTTCGCCGACATGCTCATCGCGGAGAGCAGTCTGTCCTTCCTCGGCCTCGGCGCCCCGCTCGGAGTGCCCACCTGGGGGAACATGCTGGCCGAGAGCAAGTCCTATCTGGCGACCTCCCCCTGGCTGATGCTCGCGCCCGCCGCGGCCACCGTGGCCTCGGTGCTGGCGGCCAATCTGCTCGGTGACGGGCTGACCGCTCGCGACCGGCTCAAGAACACGCGGGCGGGATAATGAACGAGACCACACGAGCGGTCGCGAGCGTCAGAGACCTGCGGGTCGCCTTCGCCACGGCCACCGGCTGGCGCGAGGTGGTGCGGGGCGTGTCCCTGCGCATCGAGCCCGGTGAGCGCGTGGCCCTGGTCGGCGAGTCGGGCTCGGGCAAGACGATGCTGGGGCTGAGCCTGCTCGGCCTGCTCCCCGAACACGCCCGGGTCACCGGTTCGGTGCAGATCTCCGGCACCGAGCTGGTCGGGGCGGCCGAACCCGCCCTCCGGCGCATGCGCGGCAAGGACACCGCCATGGTGTTCCAGGACCCGCTGACCTCGCTCAACCCGGTACGCACCATCGGATCCCAACTCGTCGAGGCGGTCCGCCGCCACCAGCGGATCGGCAAACGCGCCGCCGCCGACGCGGTCGTGGCCACCCTGTCCGCGGTCGGCGTACCCGCCCCCGCCGACCGGATGACCGCCTATCCGCACCAGCTGTCCGGCGGGCTTCGCCAACGCGTCGTCATCGCACTGGCCCTGGTGAACAGGCCCAGTCTGATCATCGCCGACGAGCCCACCACCGCCCTGGACGCCACCATCCAGGCCCAGATCCTCGACGTGCTGCGAACCACCCTCGGGGACACCTCGCTGCTGCTGATCACCCACGACCTGGCCGTCGCCGCAGAGGTGTGCGACCGGGTACTGGTGGCCTATGCCGGCAAGCTCGTCGAACAGGGCCCCACCCGGGAGATCCTGCGCCGGGCCCGCCACCCCTACGCCCGGGGGCTGATCGCCGCCGTGCCGCGGTTCGACCCCTCGCGGGCCGAACTGCGGCCGATCCCCGGCAGTCCGCCGACCTCGGCGGAACGACCCGAGGGCTGCTGGTTCGCCCCGAGATGCCCCCATGCCGACGAGACCTGCCTCGGCCAGGAACCTCCCGAGATCGACGGCGTGATGTGCTGGCGACCGCTTGAGGAGGACGCCCGATGACCCCAGAACCCGCTTCCGGCACGACCTCTGACCTGGACCGGGCTCCCGCTTCGGATGTGCTGCTGTCCGCACGGGACGTGAGCGTCACCTTCCTCAGCGGCGGACGGCCGCTGCGCGCCGTGGACGGGGCGAGCCTCGACCTGCGCCGCGGCGAGACGGTCGCGCTCGTCGGGGAGTCCGGTTCCGGCAAGACAACTCTCGCACTGACCATGATGGGCGGTCACCGGCCCGAACACGGCCAGATCATATTCGACGGGCAGGATGTCACCGGCCTGTCCGAACGCCGGATGCGCCCCTTCCGGCGCAGGGTCCAGATGGTGTTCCAGGACCCCTACGCGAGCCTCGATCCGAGGATGAACGTGGAACGCATCGTGGGCGAGCCACTGCGCGCCCACGGCCTGGCCTCCCGGGCGCACCGCCGAGAGCGGGTACTCGCCCTCCTGGAACAGGTCGGTCTACCGCCCGACGCCCTCGACCGGCGGCCGGCGCAGTTCTCCGGCGGGCAGCGGCAGCGCATCGCCATCGCCCGCGCCCTGGCCTTGGAACCGGACGTGCTGGTGGCCGACGAACCGGTGTCGGCTCTGGACGTGTCGATCCAGGCACAGATCATCAACCTGCTACGCGCCCTCCAGCGCGAGAGAACGATGTCATATCTCATCGTCTCGCACGACCTGGCGCTGGTGCACCACCTGGCCGACCGCGTGGCCGTGATGTACCTCGGCCGGATCGTCGAACAGGCATCCTGCGACGAACTGGTGAGCGCCCCCCTGCACCCTTACACCGCCGCGCTGCTGTCGGCCGCTCCCTCGCTTGGCCGCACCGGCGCGCGGGAGCGGATCGTGCTGCCGGGCAGCCCGCCGTCGCAGTTCGACCTGCCCCCCGGCTGCGCTTTCCACCCGCGCTGCCCGATCGCCCGGCCGCGCTGCCGCGTTGAGTCGCCCGAGCCGGTCACCGACGCCACGGGGCGCGAGGTCGCCTGCTTCCATCCCGGTGAGCTGCCGGGCCCCCGGCTGTTCGACTCTTCGGAGGTCACGACGTGAACCGTCCTTTCATCGAGTTCCTGCAGACCCAGCGCCTCGCGTGGAGCGGCGCGGGGGGAGTCAGGGAAGGTGCGGAGGTGCGCGAGCTGAGCCGCGACGCCGCCACCGGGGCTTGCAGCACGCTGGTGCGCTATCCGGCCGGATGGCGCAGGGAACGGGACGAGGCGCTGGACACCGATGAGGAGTTCTTCGTCCTCTCCGGGTCGCTGCGGATCGGCGAGGTGGACTACGGGCGTTACTCCTACGGCCACCTGCCCTCCGGCTACCACCGGGCGGGCATGTCCTCACCGGCGGGCGCGGTGGTGCTGACGTTCTTCGCCGCCGAGGCGCACGCCATCCCCACCTCAAGCCACTTGCCCACGCTCGTGAGCGAGCGGGTCGTCGAGCGTATCGACGCGCTCGACGGAGCGTGGGGCGGCGGCTTCCACCCCGAGTTCCCGCCGGGGGCCGGCCGCAAATGGCTGCGCCGTGACCCGGTGACCGGGGACGAGACCTGGATTCTCGGCACAATGCCGCTGCGCCAGGGGCAGAAGGCGGAGCGGCATCCAGTCGTGGAGGAGATGTTCCTGCTCTCCGGCGAACTGGTCGGGCATCTGGGGATCATGCGTCCGGGCGCCTACTTCTGGCGTCCTCCCGAGGAGTGGCACGGGCCGTTCGGCTCGCTCACCGGCAACCTCATGCTGTTCCGCACGGTCGGCGGACCGCTGAGCACCGAATATCACACCGAACGCGGCAACTTCTGCTGGGAGCCCGAGCACCGCCCGATCCTGCCGCCTCACCTACGTGACCTGCCTTCGCCCGAGGAACCCTCGAAGACAGATGACCTTCCCCTGACCGGAGGTGAATGATGCTCGACGTAGAGGAGCATCTCAGCCTGGACGAACGTTCGGCTGTCGACTTCGTCGGCGGGCTGCGCGCCCGCTGGGCCCACGAACTCTATCCACGCCTCGCCGCCGACGCCCGCGGCGGTGACGGCGCCGGCGATGTCACCACCCTCGCCGGCGCGACCTCGGCGCTGCGCCGGTCCCCGCTCTATCCGTGGTTCGCCCACCTGGAACGCCAGCAGCAGAAGATGCTGTGGCGCGCCGCGGGCGACGCGGTACTGCGCCTGAGGAAGGAACTGTCCAGCGGTCTCGACGTGCCCGGATCGCCGGAACTCGACCCGGGGCTCAGCCTGCCCGACTGGTATACCGACGTCGACATCCATCTGCAGCCCGGCTCGTTCTTCGCCGCCGACGCCTCGGCGTTCATCTATGAACTGGGCGCCCGCGTGGTGATGCTGCGAGACAACGACGGCTACAAGTTCCACCGCCTGTTCGCCGAGACCGCGCTGCCCGACCTGCCGGGGGCAGCCCGGGTCGTCGACATCGGCTGCGGATTCGGCAAGAGCACCCGCCCGCTGGCGGCGAAGTACCCTGACGCGGAGATCGTCGGCATCGACCTGTCGGCCCCCAACCTGCGCCTCGCGCACGCCCAAGCGGTCTCGGCGGGCCTTTCCCTTCGCTACCGGCAGGCCTTCGGGAGCGCCACCGGTCTGGAGAACGGCTCCGCCGACCTGGTCACGGGGACGATGGTGCTGCACGAGATGCCCGGCGCGGAGATCGCGGCGACGCTGGCCGAGGCCGCCAGGCTGCTCCGCCCCGGCGGATCGGTGCGCTTCCTGGAGTTCTGGCCCACCGGCGACCCGGTGCGCGACGCCACCGTCTATGAGCACGCCGAACGCAACAACGAGCCGTACTTCCGCGACCTGTTCGGGATCGACACGGCACGCGTCTGCGCCGAGGCGGGGCTGACCGGCGCCCGCTGGACGCCCTTCGACGAGCGGGAACGCGGTCTGCTGTCCGGTGACAGGCCGGAGCGCCGGGAATGGTTCTTCCCCTGGGCCGTGCTGTGCGCGGAGAAGCCGGAGACGACGGTATGACGGAGATCCACTACTTCGACGACCCGCACACCGACCGGCTGGTGTCGCTGCTCTGGCAACTCGCCCAGGAACTGCACGTCACGCGGCAGCGGGTGCTTGCCCTGGAGGAGCTGCTGACGGAGGGCGGAGCCATCCGGGCGGGGGCCGTCGACGGCTATCGCCCGGCGGGAGAGGCCAGGGAGCGCTTGGCATCGGACGGGAACGCCCTTCTCGACCGCCTGACACGCGTCATCACCGAGGCGGATGATCATCGGATGCCCCTCCGTGACCAGTATATTGATCGACTCTTGGCCAACGGGTGACGGTGAGGGCGCCGATGACTTCCAGCGCGGAAAGCAGTATGGCCGTGGAGACCTCCGATCCGGCATCGGCGTCGGGCCTCACTCGGGCCCTGCAGGTGATCTACACGGTCGCCGAGGAGAACTCCACAGGCATCGGCGTCTCGGCGATCTCCCGCCGCCTCGGCCTGCCCAAGGCAGTGGCGCACCGCATCCTCAAGACGCTGAGCAACGACGGCTTCCTCCGGTTCGATGAGGAGACCAAGCGCTACACGCTGGGCGTCGGCGCGCTCAGCGTGGGCCTCAGCGCCATCTCCAGCCTCGGCCTCCAGGCCGCCGTCCACCCCTTCCTGCGCAACCTCGTCCAGGCCACGGGAGAGACCGCCACGCTGTCGATCAGGCAGGGGTGGACCCGCATCTACCTGGACCAGGTGGAAAGCCCTCGCGAAGTACGGATGACCGTCGCCGTCGGCCGACCGTACTCCCTGCACGCCGGCTCGTCGTCCAAGGCCATCCTGGCTGCCATGTCCGACCGCGACATCAGCGAGTTCCTGCGGCTCCAGCCCTTCGAGGCGCTGACCCCGCACACCCTGGTCACCCCGGACGCCCTGCTGGCGGAGGTCGGGCGGATCCGCCGCCTGGGCTACGCCGAGAGCACCGGCGAACGCCAGTCGGCCGCCGGCAGTGTGGCGGCGGCCGTACTCCGCCCGGACGGCACGGTGTTCGGCTCGGTCTCCATCTGCGGCCCGATCACCCGCTTCGACGAGACCACTCGCGCCTCCTATGGGCCGCTGGTCGCCAAGGTGGCCGGGCACATCTCCACCGTCGTGCTCCACCGGACCTCTACCTTCCGTTGACCCAGCCTGCGCTGCAATCCGGATCCACCGGTTGATGTCTGGTCGGTGTGCAGGCCGGGAACGAGAAAATGCCTTGTGACCTGCGCGCGCCTTCGTACGAGCGTTCCTCGAAGAGGGCCGGTCGGCGACACCAAAACCGTTCGCCCTTGGTTCAGGCGGGGGGCGGGTAGAGGTCGAAGCCGTACAGGCCCTGGTCTCCCCCGGCGGCCAGACCGAAGCCGTTGGGGAACCAGGCCAGACAGTTGAGACCCGCCTCGACCCTGGCTCCGGCGCCCGCCGGCTCGCCGTACCTGTCCCACAGCCGGATGGTTCCGTCGTCCGAGCAGGTGGCGAGCAGGTTGCTGTCCGGGGAGACGGCCACGCCGCGAATCTTTCCCGAGTTCGCGGGCAGCGTCGCCCGATCCCTGCCGCCGGCCGACCAGACGCGCGCGGTGCCGTCCTCGAAGCAGGCGGCCAGCCAGGTGCCGTCGGGGGCGATCGCCACCTGCCGGGCCGCTCCCGGGCATCCCTTGAGCGAGGCCCGCGCCTTTCCGTCGGCTCCCCACAGACCCGCCGTCCCGTTGACCGAGACGATGGCGAACCACCTGCCGTTGGGAGCGACGGTGATCTCGTCCATGGCCTCCACCCTGCTTTTCAGGGCGGCGTACCTGCTGCCGTCCGGTTTCCAGAGTTGGATTCTTCCGTAGATGGACAGGGTGGCGAGCCAGGCGCCGTCCGGTGAGATGAGGATGTGAGCGGTCGCCCGGATGTTCGCGACCAGTACTGCCCGCTCGGTGCCGTCGGCCCACCAGATACGCGCGGTGCCGTCTTCCGAGCAGGTGGCCAGCCAGGTGCTGTCGGGGGCGATCACCACCTCACGCACCGGCCCGGTGTGACCGGCCAGCACCGCCCTCCTGCTGCCACCCGCGCCCCAGAGCCGTACGGTCCGGTCGGCCGACCAGGTCGCCAGCCAGGTGCTGTCGGGGGCGATCGCCACTCCCCGCACGCGTCCGGTGTGCCCCGTCGGAATGGCCCTCCTGCGGCCACCGGCTCCACGTATCCGGATCACGTGATCACCGGACCAGACGGCCAGCCACGTCTTGTCCGGCGAGATCGCGCCGTAGTGACCGATCTCGATGGGAACGGTGAGGGTCGCTCCTTCTATCCTGTCCTCGTTCCAGAGCTTCACCGAGCCGTCGCCGGAGTGTGTGGCGATCCAGTTCCCCTCGGGGGAGATGGTCACCTTGCGCACCATCCCGGTCCTGCCCCTGCGGCTCTGCCGCCCGGAGCGCTCAGACTGCCAGATCCGGATCTCCCCGTCCTGCGAGCAGGCGGCCAGCCAGCTGCTGTCAGGAGCGATCACCACCTGACGCACCACCCCGGCATGCCCGGACAGAGCTGCCCGTTCGCTGCCGTCGGACTCCCACAGCCGCACGCTCTGCTCCCCGGAGAGGGTCGCC
>NZ_JBEOWJ010000013.1:78020-231616 GCF_040295965.1 Streptosporangium sp. NPDC002544
CCAGCCAGCTGCTGTCAGGAGCGATCACCACCTGACGCACCACCCCGGCATGCCCGGACAGAACGGCCCGCTGCCTGCCGTCGGACTCCCACAGCCGCACGCTCCGATCCTCGGAAAGGGTCGCCAGCCAGCTGCTGTCAGGAGCGATCACCACCTGACGCACCACCCCGGCATGCCCGGACAGAACGGCCCGCTGCCTGCCGTCGGACTCCCACAGCCGGACCGAGCCGGTGGACGTCCAGGTGGCCAGCCAGCTGCCGTCAGGGGCGATGCGGATCCCGGGTGCCGCTCCGGTGTGTCCCGTCAGAACGGCTCGCTCGTCGCCGTCGACTCCCCACAGGCGCACGCTCCCGTCTCCGGAGAGGGTCGCCAGCCAGCCGCCGTCCGGCGAGACGGCCATCTTGGAGACCTCGCGTATCGGCCTGTTCCGGCCGGAGACCTTCTCGTTCTCCTGGTTCCAGCCGCGCATCAGCAGGGTGTCCCTCAGGGTTCGCGGCTTGGTCCTCACCCTGACCGGGCTCCTGAGGGTCAGGCGCTTCCTCCCCTCGGGGCTCCACAGGGCGACCCTTCCCCGCACGGAGAAGGTGGCCAGCCACGAGGCGTCCGGCGCGGCCACCATCCCGGCAAGCCTGCCGATTCCGCTCTTCAGTACGGCGCGCCTGCTTCCTTCGGGGTTCCACAGGGCGACCCTTCCCCGCGCGGAGAGAGTCGCCAGCCACGAGGCGTCCGGCGCGGCCACCATCCCGGCAAGCCTGCCGACGCCGTTCTCCAGGATCGCTCTCTGGGTGCCGTCGATCCCCCAGACCTGCACTCTCCGGCGTCCGGAACGGGTCACCAGCCACGAACCGTCCGGCGCGGCGGCGACCTCGTGAACCGGCTTCCGATGAGTGGCCAGCGTTGTCCGGGTAGTGCCGTCGGCCTTCCATATCTGCACACCGTCGCGGCCGTGGACGACGAATCTCGATCCGTCCGGTGTGATCGAAACGTCCCTCAGCCGTTTCGTCGTCGAGGTCAGCGTTCCCAGCAGGCAGGTGGCGCCGACGTCGGGCAGCGGCCAGCGGGCTCTCAGGAAGGGGGTCTCGGTCTCCTGGCTGTAGCGCTCGATCGATGCCCGCATCGGCGGGAACGCGTACAGGCGGGCCAGCAGGTTCGCGGTGGAGACGGCATCCGATTCGAAGGGGGTGAGCAGGTGTGCGCTCCGGGCGATCAGCTGCCGGACCCCGGCGACGGAGCGGGAGGTCGACAGCATCAGATCCGACTCCGCCGCGGCCACCCCGAAGGCCCGTATCCGGGTGACGAACCATCGCACGTCGTGCAGGAGCGACTCCAGCTCCCGATGCCTTCTCCCCTCGGCGAGGTGGAACAGCAGATGGTCCCAGAGATAGGGCACCTCCCTGGGCAGTCTCCACCATTCGGCGTCCGCCGCGAGGTCGTCGTCGGGGATCAGTTTGCGGGCCTCGTCGAGGAAGTCGCGGTTGGCCGCCTCGACGCGTTCTCTCCCCAGCCCGTACTCCGAGCGGAGGTGTGCACGGACGACGTCGTGGATCGTGATCGACGGCCCCGTTCCCTCCGTCTCGTGCCTGTCGATCAGTGACAGGTCGTGCAGCCTCGCGCAGAGGCGCTCGGTCTGCTCGGAGGTGAGTCCGGCGGTGGCGCGCCAGAGAAGCCCGGCGGTGCCGACCGGTATGTCGGCGTCCTGCGGGAAGACGCCCAGCTCAAGGAAGCGGGCACGGTCGAACACGCCGAGAGCTTCGAGGCTGTGCTCGACCGTCACGCGCACCGCGGTCTCCCGCTGGCGGGGAATGGTGACGTCCAGGGTGGCGGGTCCGGCCCGGCCGAGCCGCTCGGCGGCCCGGCGGGCGGCGACGTCGGCGTTCACCCCGCCACCGTGCTCGTCACGCAGGCGCGCGTTGACGAGGTCCAGTAGCAGCGGCCATCTTCCCGTCAGGCCCATCAGGCTGTTGACGACGCCGGGGTTCATCGGCGGTAGCCCACGGCTCAGCAACTGGACGGCCACCCGCGGCGCCATCTCGTCGACGATCATCGCGATCGCGTTCGGGGGAAGGGCTCTGGGCAGGCGGGTCGTCACCAGCACCCGGGACCGCACCGCCGCGGCCAGGAAGGGTCTCAGCTGTGCCAGGCTCCACACGTCGTCGACCACCAGCAGCGTCTGGCCCCGCTCCGCCAGGATCTCGGCCATCCGGTGGCCGGCCTGCTCCGGGCTGGAGAACTCCGGCCGAGTGCCCGTCACGGCCTCCGTGACGTCGTTGGCCAGCGCCGCGATGTCGACACCGGTGCGGTCGCGGCCCACCGTGACCCAGATGACACCGCCCTTGAACCGCTTCCTCACCTCACCGCTGTGGCACGCCTCCACGGCCAGGGACGTCTTACCGAAACCGCCCGCCCCGGCGATGCCGGTGGTCAGGCCGATCGTTCCCGAGCCTCTCATCGTCAGAGTGGAGACCACGTCGTCCAGCTCGGTTCTGCGGACCCACCCCGCCTTTCTCTCGGGCACCCGGAAGAGCCCGCCGTGAGCGCGCGACTTCATCAGTTCCGGCGTCAGCCGGGTCAGCAGGACGATGAGGAAGGCGGTCAACCCGAAAGTCGCGACCCAGGTGATCCGGTTCTCGGCCACCGTTTCCGGAAAATATTCTCCGACCATTCCAATCGGCAGCCCGACCAGGATTCCAACAACTACCAGAAGCGCCGTGGCCATATCGGCGAATTTTTTTGTGCGACGAGCCAACGATCACCTCGACAGTGCCGACCCCTGCCCAGACGGGCGCTGGGAACCCTGAACGCACGATATCTGTTCCCCATTGCCGCCGAGTTGAATCACCGATGTTCGGGTAATTAACGCGCGCACAGAAAGCCATGTTGCACGCTTTGCGCTGCTATGTCCACGGCATCGACACCGACCATTCCGATTCACATTCAATAGAGGTCCTTTTCCGTGGTGCCGCGATCACCCTCGGCCATCCCTTTCGAGCCGCCGGCCGGGTCCGCCGTGGCCGTCAGCGGTCAGGGCCGCCTGCGGGGAGCCGCCCCGCGCGACCAGGCCGCGAACGGCGGTGCGCCGCAAACACTTCCCCTGTCACTAAATGCAGCCATAAGGCGAACATAGAGACTCGTGTCCGAATCGATGTTTAGTGTCGATAAAAAAGGCAGTGAAATCAAGATATCCATCGCATTCGACGGGCCGACGGATTAGGATCTGACGCGGTCGGAGCCGAGCCGGGAAAGGCCGCTCCCCGCTCATCCCACGCCAAGGCGCCGTCCTCGAAACCCCGTCAAAATCCTGTCACAGGAAAATCCATCGCCTGGAACCTCGCCGCCCGAAGTGCCCCGTTCGAAGTACGGCCGTCTGAGAGCCCGTCGTTCACGTCGTCGAACAGGTAGTGATCTCCATGTCCGGCCCCTCCCCCTCCTCACCCGCCGACGGCTCGCGGGACCCGGACGCCGGCCAGCCCGGCGGCCTCCCGGCGAAGCTCAAGGAGATCGCCGCGACCGCCCTGGTCACCGGCGGCGTCACCACCCTGTTCGCGGTGCTGACGGACGGGGTGCGGGCACTCGGCACGGGTCTCGCCCTGCTCGTCTGCGCGGTGATCGGCCTGGCCGTGGCCGTCCTGCTGACGCTGGGAAGGTTCGCCCGCCTGCTGCGCCGATGGCTCGAACCGGCCGGACGGGCCGTCGCGCGCCGTCGCGCGGCGGGAAGGCCCGCACCGGGCATGCCAGGGCGGAGGCACCGGCGGCTGGAGGGGTTCGTGCTCAAGTTGTCGGCCGGCTACATCGGCGTCCTCCTCGGCGCAGCGGCCGTAACGGTCCCGTGGGGGGTCGTCCAGGGCGGAACATGGCTGAGCCACCGGATCTGGCCCCCCGACTGCGAGCGGCCGCTGGAGTTACGCGTCGTCACCGCCCCGGAGAACGTGACCGCCCTGCGCGAGAGCATCGCCCTGTTCGTCCAGGGCAGGCTGGTGGACGGCTGCGCACCGTACACGATCTCGGTGGGGGTGGCGCCCTCGGTCGGGGAACTGGCCTACGCCTTCGGCGACAACTGGTACCGCGACGACGCGCGTCAGGAGGGTGACGAGCCGTTTCGCCGGCTGTACGGTCCCCGGGCCGACGCCTGGGTCGCCACCAGCACCGGCGAGGCCAGGCTCGTCGCCGAGGACGTGGGAGCGGGCGGCGCCACCCTCGACATCGGCCCGTCGGTCGCGTCCGACCGCCTGGTGGTCGGCATGATCAGCGGGCGTGCCGAGAAGGTCAGGAAGGAACTGCCGGCGGGGCGGCCGGGCAGCCACAGCCTCCCGGTCCTGTGGAAGGTGGTCCGATCGAAATTCGGCATGCCGGTGAGCTACCCGCAGCCCGAACTCTCCACCGCCGGGCTCGTCGCGGTCTCCGACCTCATGCCCCTGGGCGACATCGTGGACCGGGAGCAGCGCGACATCGTCGCCGAGAGCGTCAGCTCGCTGCTCTGCCGGTTCAGGACCGCGAGCCGCGGGACCGGCGGCGAGGAGCTCAACCGGAGCCCCGCCCTGGTGATCCCGTTTCACAGCCTGACGGACTACAACGACGGGCGGTTCAACGACCCCCACTGCCCCGAGGGGGCGCCGAGCGGGATGACCAAGCTCAAGGAGTTCTTCTCTCCCGGGCTCTCCGGGCTGGACTACCCGTTCGTCACGATCAGCTGGCCGGACGAGCGGAGCGCGGAGCGCACGAGCGTGCTCGGCCTTCTTCGCTCGTGGCTGGCCGCCAACCCGCTCTTCGGTGAGCGCTCCGCTGAGAGGGCGGTCGTGCGCTCCCCCGCGGCACTGCGAGAGGCCCAGAGCCGGTTCTTCGGTCTCCTGCCCCGGCTCGACGCCGAGATCGCCCTCGACGTGTCCGGCTCGATGACCGCACCGCCCCGCTCCCTGCTGGTACGCCTGCGTGAGACCTTTCCCGACATCAAACCGCTGATCACCCCTCGTGACGACCTCGCGCTGAGCGCCTTCTCCACGGTCGGCCGCAGGACCCGGGTCAGGGAGCTCCAGCCGGCGGCGGGCCGCGCCGAGTTCGACGAACTGACCAGGAGCGTCGCCGGTACCAGGGCGGAGGGCTCCGACGCCCCGATATCAGACATGATCATGAACCTGAACCGGCGGGCCGGATCTCCTGGGCGTGCCCTCGTCGTCGTGACCGACGGGGGCGTCTTCGACAACGAGCGACGGGGGAAGGGCGTCGGCGGGACGCTCGCCCGCGCGTCCAATGTCAACGCCCTCTATGTGCTGGCCCTCGGCGACAACGGCTGTGATCGCTCTCCCCCGCGTGCGGGGAAGTACCGCGAGTGTGTGGAGGCGGGAGCCGACATGCGGCAGGCGCTGAGACACCTGATCTCCAGCCTGCGTGGAAAGGACCGCCGTTGACCTCCCTCCCAGGGCCGGAGCCCGGGATCTCCACAGCCAAGGAGATTCGATGAGCCTGACGCGACGCCCGCGCGCCCTGCTCGGCAGGTTGAACCCCGGCCAGCGTCGCTGGGGCGGTGCCGGGGTGGTGGCGGGGCTGGTGCTGGCCTCGGTGCTCATCTCCCTCACCGCGAGGGATCCCTCGCTCCTCACCGGGAAGCCCGCCTTCCCCGCCGACTGCGGAGGACCTGACCGGCTCACCGTGGCGACCGGCGCCGACATCACCGCCGGCAGCTTCCGCCGCGACCTGATCGAGGAGTGGAACCGCACGCACACCACCCAGGTCACCCTGGTCGAGGTGGCCGAGCGTACGGACGAGGAGCGGGCCGAGATGGCGGGCCGTGCCCGGCTGGGGAGTTGCGCCTACGACGTGCTCTCGGTGGACGTGGCCTGGACCGCCGAATTCGCCCGGAGCGGCTATCTCCTTCCGTACCCTCTCGATCCACAGAAGGCGGGCCTCTTCGTGGACAACGTCCTGAAGACGGGCCAGGTGGACGGGGTCCAGTACGCGGTGCCCTTCGTCACCGACGTGCCCCTGCTGTTCCATCGCCGCGGCCTGCCCGTGCCCACCACGACGGAGCAGCTCTGGAAGTACGCCGCCGCGAACGGCGGGTACGCCGTGCAGCTCGGCGACTACGAGGGGGGCACCGTCAACCTGCTGGAGGCGGTCCTGTCCGCGGGTGGAAGGGTCACCGACGGTGACCGGATCGTGCTGGACGAGGGAGTCAACGGCGAGCGGACGCGCGAGGCGCTCGCGCGCTGGCGGGCCCTGCTGGAGAACGGCACCCTGGCACGCGGGGCGGAGAACTTCTCCAAGCAGGACACCTTCAACGCCTTCAGGGACGGTTTCCTCGCACGAGGCCCGAAGGACTCCGCGGAGGAGAGCAGCCTCCAGGCGTTCCGCGACGAGGAGGCGGCCTACATGCGCAACTGGCCGTTCGCGTTTCACCGCCTGGCCACAGACCGCTCGATGTACGACGGCCACCGGCGTCTGCGCTTCGGCATGGCCGCACTGCCCGGCGCCGGCATCCTCGGGGGTTTCAACCTGGCGATCTCCGCTCGCTCCGACAATCCGGAGAAGGCACGGATGCTCATCGACTTCCTGACCGGCCACCAGGCCCAGGCGCGGCTGTTCGCCTGCAGCGGCTATCCGCCGGTGCTCGAATCCGTCTACGAGGAATACCGGCGCGACCCGCGCACCTGCGACCAGCTCTCGGTTTCCCCCGGGACGGAAACGGGCTTCTCCGGGAGAACGGACTGTACGCCGGGGACGGGAGCGAATCCCTCGACGGGGGCGGCCATCGCCGCCGCAGGCCCTCCCGGCGAGGACCCTGAGATCACCGCTCCCATGCTCCAGGAACTGGCCGGGAAGATCCACCAGGCCCTGTGCAAGGCCGAATCACGCCCGCAGTACTCCTACTACTCCGCTTTCAGTGAGGTGTTCCGCGGGTGCGCCCGCGCGGTGGTCAACGGCGACCTGCCCGCCAGGGAACTGGACCTCGCCCGGTTCGCCGACGCCCTGCGCGCCGCCCGGCAGGGTAGGGCGCCGGAGGGCGCCGCCGGGTCGCTCGCTCACTGCGGGAAACCCGAGCGGCGGCCAGGATGACGGGAACCGCCCCCGCCCCCACCGGGGCGCGGAGGGGGCGGGAGCGGGTCGGATGGGTCAGCGCTGCAGGTCGACGCAGGAGTAGAAGGCGTTGGCGGTGTCGGCGATGTTCCAGACCGCGAGAACCTTCAGGCGGCCTGTCCTGCCGCCCAGGTTCACGTTGTGCGAGACCGTGGCGCCGGGCTGCCTGCCGCCGTCGTTGAAGACCGCGATCCGGGTGTTGCCGATGTAGTACTCCCAGGTGCTGGTGGCGTGGCGGGCGGTCAGCACCCAGTTGAAGGTGACCGAGTTGCCGACACTCGTGGCCGGCCAGCCCTTGCTCTCGTCGCTGAGCTGGGAGAACCGACCGACGTTTCCGTGGCAGTTTCGCAGGCCCTTGGGGCCCTCCACGCTCTGCGGCTCGTAGATGATGTCGCCGCAGTTGGAGACGCGGCCCTGGGCGCACATGGCCTGACGGCTCGGCGGCGACGAGATGTAGCCGTGCGCGCTGGCCGGTGAGGCGATGAACACGGTGGCGGCGATGGCGATGATCGCCGTCGCAAGGAAGGTGACCGTTCTGCGCATGTACTGCTCCTTCGCTGGGGGGTAATTCGAATATAAAGGAAACTTTCCTAACAGTAAATATTCGAGTCAGCGAATATCCGAAAACGCTGTCAGACTTCCGGTCGCCGGACACCCCCGGGGGGGGCGCCCGGCGACCGTGGCCCCGACAAAGGCGGGCGGCCACCCGGACCCCGGCAGGGTGCCGCACGTCGGACGGCGGCACGGGCAGGACGTCCGGAGCGCGGAGCGACGACCGAACACCTTGCGACAAGTACTGAGAGCGCTCTCCGGCTTTTTCCGACTCGGGTGTTGACCCTGGCTTAACCTTCGCGTAACAGTGATATCAATCGGTCTTTACGCTGCAGCGATGTTCGACCGTCCGCCTCGTTCGCCTTGTGAGAGGTTTCGAATGAGCCACCCCCCAAGAAGAAAGCGCTCTCTCGGATGGATCTCGGCCATCGTCGCCGCGCTGGTGCCGATGATGATCGCCATCACCGCCCACGCCTCCGTCCCGGCAACCCCCTCCGGCTGGTCCCTGGTCTGGAGCGACGACTTCACCGGCGGCGCCGGGTCACTTCCCTCCTCCGCCAACTGGATCGTCGACACCGGCCACGCCTACCCGGGCGGCCCCGCCAACTGGGGCACCGGTGAGATCCAGCGCTACACCGACAGTCCCGCCAACCTGAGCCTCGACGGCGGCGGGAACCTGCGCATCACCCCGATAAAGAGCGGCAGCGAGTGGACGTCCGCCCGCATCGAGACCCGCCGCTCGGACTTCAAGCCCGCCGACGGCCGCATCCTGCGCATCGAGGGCCGTATCCAGATGCCCAACGTCACCGGTGACGCCGCACTGGGCTACTGGCCCGCTTTCTGGGCGCTGGGCGCGCCGTATCGCGGTAGCTACTGGAACTGGCCCGGCATCGGCGAGTTCGACATCATGGAGAACGTCAACGGCATCAACTCCGTCTGGGGCGTGCTCCACTGCGGTGTGAACCCCGGCGGGCCCTGCAACGAGACCACCGGCATCGGCGCCAGCCGGGCGTGCCCCGGTTCCTCCTGCCAGTCGGCGTTCCACACCTACCGCTTCGAGTGGGACCGCAGCATCACCCCGAACCAGCTGCGCTGGTACGTCGACGGGCAGCAGTTCCACAGCGTCAGCCAGTCCCAGTTCGACGCCGGGACCTGGAACAACATGACCGGCCACCAGGGCTACTTCATCCTGCTCAACGTGGCCATGGGCGGGGCGTTCCCCAACGCGCTGGCCGGGCAGACCCCGACCGCGGCCACGGTCTCCGGCCGCCCGATGCTCGTTGACTACGTGGCCGTCTGGCAGAGCGGCTCCGGCTCCAATCCCACCCCGACGATCACTCCCCCGCCAGGTGGGGTGGACGCCCGCTCGACCATCCAGGCCGAGCGCTACCAGGCTCAGGCGGGCACGTCGCTGGAGACCACCACGGACACCGGTGGCGGGCAGAACGTCGCGCAGATCGGCAACGGCGACTGGCTGCGCTTCGACGGAGTCAACTTCGGCGGCGCGGCGGCCACCCAGTTCAAGGCCCGCGTCGCGTCCGGGGCGGCCGGCGGGGTCAGCGGGCTGGTCCAGGTGCGCCTCGACAGCCTGACCGCGGCTCCGATCGGCGACTTCGCCATCGGTAACACCGGTGGCTGGCAGAACTGGCGTACGGTCCCGGCCAACATCGCCTCGGTGACCGGAACCCACACGGTCTACATCACCTTCACCAGCGGGCAACCCGCCGACTTCGTCAACCTCAACTGGTTCTCGTTCGGCAACTGAACCCGGTAGGGCCCGCGCGTCTCCCAGGACCCGCGGGCCCTACCACTCGGGATCACCCCGCCGTGGGAGGCGTGAAACGCTGTCCGACCTGCCCGACCCCGGGCACCCGTCAGCGTGCTCAAGGAGCGGCCCGGAGGACTTCGCCGGCGGTGCGGGGGAAGGCGCAGCCGCAGACAGCCGGCGATCAGCAGTTGCAGGGCCTCGGTACCGCCACGGGTATCGAACCACTCCACATCGATCAGCGAGAGCCCAGCAGCCACGGCCTGTTCCAACGGATCAGTCACAGTGTGCGCGAAACGGACTCCCCAGGCGGGCATCCGCGCTGTTCAAGCGTGGCGTGGCGGCACCGCCCCCGCGCGGGAGGCCCGGGAACGGCCTGGTGGCCCCGCTCGAAATCGCCATCCGCGTGGCGCCCGCTCCCCGCGGCCGTGACCGGCGATGGCTGAATTAGCATTGCATCACCCATGTCGCGTCACCAGCCGCAGACGCGGGGTCCCCTCACGTCCGGAGAAGCCGGAGTCGAGGAGAGGCTCATGTCCCGTAGGCACATCGTCACCGCAGGGTGTGTTCTGACGCTCACCGCGCTTACCCCGTCGGTCGTCCCGGCTGTCGTCCCGGTCCGGGAGGCGAGCGCCTTTGCCACCTCGTCCGCCGGGAAACGGAAACCACCGCCCGATCCCATCAAACAACTACCGCCGGGCATGATCGAAGCACTCCAACGCGACTTCGGTCTCACCAGGGCACAGGCCGAAACCCGGCTGCGCAACGAGGCCCGGCTGACGGCGGTCGAAGCGAGGCTCCGCGACATGCTCGGCGGCTGCTTCGGCGGATCCTGGCTCATGGGAACCCTCTCCGAGACCCTGGTGGTGGCCACCACCAGCACCGCCGACATCCCCCGCATCGTCGCGGCGGGCGCCCGGCCCAAGGTCGTCGCCGCGTCGCTCGCGAAGCTCAGGGCGATCAAGCAGAAACTCGACGAGTCCCTGCCCAACCACCCGACCGGAGGAAGCGTCCGCTACGTCGACGTGAAGAACAACAAGGTGGTCATCCTGTCCAGGCACGCCGAGGCGACCCGGCTCCTGGTCGCCTCCGTCCCGGTGGACAGGTCCCTGGTGGTCGTGCAGCCCTCCACGGAGACCCCTCGGCCCTTCTGACGCCCATCGGGACCCGTGTCCCGACGATCTCCGCCGCACCGTTCAGCCTGCGGAGCGAGCAGGACGGCCCACATCACTCTCGGCGACGGACGCCCACCGACATCGGCTGGTTCTCGTTCGCGCGACCCGCGCATCCAGGAGGATGCGCGGGCCCCACGCGGAGGCGTCAGTCGTCGACCCAGCCATGGGATCGGGCGAACGCCAGGAAATGCTGCCGGACCTGCCCGATCTGCGCGCCTGTCAGCGTGGGCGCGTGCTCGATGAGCAGCTCGGTGACCGCGCCGCTGAAGGACTTCGCCGACAGCACGTCACACACGCCGTCGTCGTCGCCAAGCTGCTGGGAGGCGACCGAGGAAGGCGTCACCGACGGCGCCGTCACCGCGACCGGCCGGCGCGCCGGCGGATCCACGAGGCTGACCGTCGACACCTTGAGGCCGCGTTCACTCTCCATGACCTCGTACTCCACCCGGAGGCCCGGCTGAACCACATGCCGGTTCTCACCGAAGTCGTTGGCGTGGAAGAACACATCCTCGCCTCCTCCGACAGCGGCGATGAAACCATATCCGCGCACCTCGTCGAAACGGAGGATCGTACCGATTGCCACCACAACACCACCTACACAGAGAATTGCAACGCTCTACATGACCTTGCCGGAACCCTCCGGCCCAAGGATCCGGCCCCGCCTGTCACGCCGGATCACCGCTCTCCTCCTCATCGCTCTGCCTCCCACCACCCGACGGCACGGGCACCCCGCGACCGGATCCACGACCCGATCCGTGGGCGGTCCCGGCACCGGCCGCCCGCCGGGGCCCGCCGAGGGACCGGGCCCGCACCCTCCCCGTTCAGGCCGGACGACCCGATGCTAGCCCGGACGGCGCGCCGCGCGCATCGATCACCTCGACCGCTTTCACCGTCCGTCCGCCGGCTCTCCCGGCCGTCCGGTACGTCAGAGCTCGCTCGACGCCTCAGCGGCCGGGGCGGTGTAGGCGGCCGTGACCCGATCCGCCGCGGCCCTCGCGCGGGCCTCGTCCGCACCCGCCGCGACGTCTGCCTCGTACCACCCCAGGCTGCTGAGTGCCATGAACCGCCTGCCCTGGTCGGACGCCGTCCACGCCCCGGCCTCCTGCGGGTCCACGGCCTGTCCTGACGACAGGTGGACGGCCAGGCCCACGAGTCCCAGGTCCCAGCCGACGCCGAGCGCGCCGGGCCCGAACTCCTCCCACCTGTCGTCGACATGAGCGACGTGCTCGAGCTCGAAACGCGTTCCGCCCCCGGGCTCGGCCGTCAGCCGGACTTCGATCCAGCTGACGTCCCCGCCGTACTCCCAGGTGGCGGCATAGCTCTTGGGCGGGTCGCAACGCTCGATCCTGCCGCCCGCGTTGCCCTGAAGCTGGTAGCGGCCATGGAGCCGCAGGTCACCGGAGATGGGCAGAAACCACCGGGGGATGCGCTCGGGGTTGGTGCAGGCGTCCCAGAGGTCTTCGATCTCGGTGTCGTATGTCTGGCTGACGATCACGACACGCGCCTCACCCGCCTCGAGCACACGGCTGCCGACCCGCCGCCGTACGGCACTGATCTGCCGGGTGACATCGATCATGCGGTTCTCCTCTGGTCTGGTCCCTTGCCGGGGTGGTGGAGTCGACATCGCGCAGCGGTTCGGTGCTCACCACGTGGAGGCGCTCCCTGGAGCGCGCCAAGAAATATTAGAACGTGTTTGAGTGGTGAGCGGATGGTTCGGTAAATACGTTCGACTGAACATGGGGACAGACCAAGCCGGTCACCACGACAGTCGGCAGAAGCGGCGCTTTCCGTGCTCTGGGTAGAATCCTGCCTTCGCCGGAGGAGTGCGGATCACCCAGGCCCGGGTCGTCGAGATTGTGGCCCCGGCCGTGTCCAGCAGAGAAGAGCCAGCCGATGCCCCAGTCGCCGACCTACGACGACGTCCGGAGCGCCGCCGCCCGCATCGCGTCACAGGCCCACCGGACCCCGGTGCTGCGCTCGCGACTGATCAACGAGCGCGTCGGCGCCGATGTGGTGTTCAAGTGTGAGAACTTCCAGCGTGTGGGCGCGTTCAAGTTCCGCGGCGCGTTCAACGCCCTGTCGCGCTTCACCCCCGAGCAGCGGCGCTCCGGCGTGATCACCTACTCCTCCGGCAACCACGCCCAGGCGATCGCCCTGGCCGCCCGGCTGCTGGACATCCCGGCCACGATCATCATGCCGTACGACGCGCCGGCCGCGAAGGTGACCGCCACCGAGAGCTACGGCGGGCAGGTCGTCCGCTACGACCGCTACACCGAGGACCGGGAGGAGATCGGCCGCGCGCTGGCCACCGACCGCGGCCTCACGCTGATCCCCCCGTACGACCACCCCCACGTGATCGCCGGTCAGGGCACCGCCGCCAAGGAGCTGTTCGACGAGGTCGGCGAGCTCGACGCGCTCTTCGTACCGCTGGGCGGCGGCGGGTTGCTGTCCGGCACGGCGTTGTCGACCCGGGCGCTGTCACCGGACTGCATGCTGTACGGCGTCGAGCCCGAAGCGGGCGACGACGGCCGGCGATCACTGCGCCAGGGCACCATCGTCCACATCGACACCCCGAAGACCATCGCCGACGGCGCGCAGACCCAGCACCTGGGCACCTACCCGTTCGACATCATCCGCCGCGATGTCAACGACATCCTCACCGCCACCGACGCCGAACTCGTCGAGAGCATGAGGATCTTCGGGTCCATCATGAAAACGGTCGTCGAGCCCACCGGATGCCTCGGTTTCGCCGCCGTCCGCAACCTCGCCCCCCGGCTGCGCGGGCAGCGGGTCGGCGTGATCATCAGCGGGGGAAACGTCGACCTCGACCGTTACGCGGCACTGCTGACCTCTTGACCCGAGAGGCATCGACGCGGTGCTCGCGCGTTCCCGGACCTGTGCGACCAGGTGGGCCACCGGGCCCGTTCTCGCATGCTTCTGTGGATCAACGGCCCCTTCGGCGGCGGCAGGACGCAGGCCGCGTACGAGATCCGGGCCGTCAGGCGGTCTGCAGGCGGTCGGCGAGGCGGTCGAGACCCTGCCTGATCATCTGCCCGTACCCGTCGTCACCGAGTGCGTCGACGGCGGCGCGCCCGCGCCGGAGGTGGTCGCGCGCACGATCGAGATCGCCGAGCCTGCGGTAGACGTCGCCGAGGTTGAGGTGCAGGGAGGGGTAGAACCCGCTCGCGGGGCCGGTGACGCCCGCCTGCCGCGCCCGTGCGTCGGTGATCAGGTCTGCCGCCTCCAGGGCCCGCAGGTCCCAGAGCAGCTCCTCGTGCGCGTCGTCCTGGACGTCTGCCATCGAGTGGGCGAGAGCACAGCGATGCAGGGGATCACCGGTCGCCCCGATCTCCTGCCACAGCTCGGAGAAAAGCCTGCGGGCGGCTGCCCGCTCGCCGCTCTGGCCCAGCGCCATCCCTTGGCCGATCCTGGCCATCGTCACATCGGGCTCGGCCATCCGCCCTCCTTCACACGGGGTTCTCGGTGACCCTAATGGCGGGCACCGACAAAACTCAGCTCCGTGGCCAGGAGGGCGGGGACGCGGGAGTCAGCGGAAGAGGGCGCTGTAGGCGTTGACTGCGGGCTGCCCGCCGAGGTGGGCGTAGAGCACGTTGGAGTCCGGACCGATCTCACCGCTTTTGACCAGGTCGATGAGCCCGGCCATGGACTTGCCCTCGTACACCGGGTCGATGATCATTCCTTCCAGACCGCCGGTGAGCCGCATCGCGTCCAGCGTCGAGGAGACCGGGATGCCGTAGAAGTCGCCGGCCCAGCCCTCCAGCACGGTGATCTCGTCTTCCCGCAGGTCGCGCCCGAGACCGATCAGCTCGGCGGTGTTGCGGGCGATCCTCTCCACCTGCGCCCGGGTCGCCTCGATCTTGGCGGAGGCGTCGATGCCGATCACCCGGCGGGGACGGTCCTGACCGGCGAACCCGGCGATCATCCCGGCGTGGGTGGAGCCGGTGACGCTGCAGACGATGATCGTGTCGAAGAACACGCCGAGTTCTCGCTCCTGTTGCTGGACCTCGTAGGCCCAGTTGGCGAAGCCGAGGCCGCCGAGGCGGTGGTCGGAGGCCCCTGCCGGGATCGCGTAGGGCACGCCCCCCGCCTCCCGTACCTCCGCGAGGGCCTGCTCCCAGCTGTCCCTGAAGCCGATGTCGAACCCCTCGTCGACCAGCCGCACCTCGGCGCCCATGATCCGGGAGAGCAGGATGTTGCCGACCCGGTCGTTGACCGAGTCGGGCCAGTCGACCCAGCTCTCCTGGACCAGCAGGGCCTTCAGCCCCAGCTTGGCCGCGACCGCCGCGACCTGGCGGGTGTGGTTGGACTGCACGCCGCCGATGGAGACCAGGGTGTCGGCGCCCTGGGCGAGTGCCTCGGGGATCAGGTATTCCAGCTTGCGGGTCTTGTTGCCGCCGAAGGCGAGACCGCTGTTGCAGTCCTCCCGCTTGGCCCAGATACGCGCTCCGCCCAGGTGCGCGGTGAGTCGATCGAGTGGGTGCACCGGGCTCGGCCCGAACAGCAGGGGATAGCGGGGAAAGTCCGCGAGGGACATGTCGTGCTCCTTGAGTTTCCGGGGCGATTCAGCTTGAGAGTTTCCACGCGCCGCCGGCCGCGTCCCCGGTCGCCGAGTCCAGTAGTGGTGCGAGGGTCTGCCAGTTGGCCCGCGCGGCCAGCGCGGCGCCGTCGGCGTCCCCGGCCGCGCACAGCGCGATGATCTCGTCGTGCATCTCCACGGATCCCCTGCCGGTGAGCGAGGAGAAGCGCAGCCGCTCGACTCGGCGCAGCGCGGGGGTGACCTGCTCAAGCACCGACCTGACCACGTTGTTCGCGCACGCCGTGACGGCGACCTGGTGGAAATCGTCATCGGCGGCCAGCGCCCCGTCGACGTCACCGCGCCGCAGCGCCACGGCGAACCGCTCGTTGGCCTGACGCATCAGGTCGAGTTCCTCACCCGACAGCACCGGCACCGCTTCGCGCACGGCCAGTTCGTGCATGGCCGCGGCGACGGACTGGGCGTTGCGGGTCTCCCTGTCGTCCAGCGGGCTGACGATGGTGAACCGGCCCGGTTTCGTCTGCACCAGACCCGACTGTTCGAGACGGGCCAGTGCCTCGCGGATCGGCGTGCGGCTGATGCCCAGCCAGCTGATCAGATCGGCGTCGTTGAGACGTTCGCCGGGCGCGAGGGTGCCGTCGACGATCGCGTCGCGGAGGGCACGGTAGGCGTCCTCCCGCAGCAGGGATCTGGCGACGAGACCTTGGCTTTTCGGGACCGGCATGCGAAATATTGCACATCACACTTTGCGTATTGTCAATCGAACCCGAACGCCGAATGCCTCATCAGGACCGAAAGACCACCGATGAAGGACTTCCGACCCTCACCCTGGGACGGGTCCCGCTGTCCAATGAAGGAGAGGATTCCATCCCTTCGAGGAGGAAACGATGCGCGTGAAGGTGAACGAGGTCATGACGCGAGCTGTCGCGTCGGTCAACGGCAGCACGCCGTTCAAGGACGTCGCCGAGGTGCTCATCGCCCACGGGGTGAGCGCGGTGCCGGTCGTCGACGCCGAGAACCATGTCCTCGGCGTCGTCTCGGAGGCGGACCTGCTGGCCAAGGAGGAGTTCAAGGAGCAGTACTACCGCGAGGGCTACCGGCCGCCGTTGCGTGCCCGGCTGCGGTACCGGCTCAGCCGGGAGGGGCGTTCGGCCAAGGAGAAGTCCCAGGGCGACACCGCGGCCGAGCTGATGACCGCGCCCGCCGTGACCATCACCCCGAACGCCCCGGTGGTGTCGGCGATGCGGCTGATGGACGAGCGCGGCGTCAAGCGCCTGCCGGTGGTCGACCGTGAGGGCAGGCTGGAGGGCATCGTCAGCCGTCAGGACCTGCTCAAGGTGTTCCTGCGCACGGACGACGAGATCGCCCGCGAGATCAGGGAGGACGTTCTCGATCACTCCCTGTGGGTGGACACCTCCCAGGTGAAGGTCACCGTCAAGCAGGGCATCGCGAAGCTGAGCGGTCACATGGCACGGCACAGTGACGCGCTGATCGCGGCCCGGATGGCGCTGCGGGTCCACGGGGTGGTCGACCTGATCGACGAACTGGAGTGGGACGAGGACGACGTCCCCGCGTGGCAGGGCCGGTAGCACCGACTCCACGACCATCGCGGGAACCTCGCACAACCTGACCTGGTACCTGCCGAACGGCACGGATTCAGCCGCAACTGCTCGCACCCGCGCAACACCAGCAAGGCGATCGCCGAGAAGGGCGCCACGGTGTTGCGTGGACGCCGACATGAGCAACGGCAACCCGGCGCTGGGCAACCGGCTCGGCTCTCGCGCGATCACCCCGCCGAACGGCAGGGCCCTGCCGGTGAACTACGTCGTCGGCGGGCACTCGGCCGGCGGCCACGATGACGAGCGTGTCCGCGGAAACGCCCGTACACCTCGTCGTGGTCCCTGATCACCCGCGGCTCCGGGGATGGCGGGCACCCTCCGCGCGGCGCGCGAGAGGTTCCTCGGGCGCCAGGACGCGGACGGCGGGGTGGTGGGACATGGAGGGCTCCCTCTGTTTCAGATGACTCCGGCAGCCGACAGGCCGGTGAACTCCGCCTCCGTCAGGCCGAGGAGCCCGCGGTAGACCTCCTCGTTGTGCTGCCCGAGCGCGGGCCCGGCGCTGCGCACGCTTCCGGGGGTGTCGGAGAGCTTGGGGACCACGTTCTGCATGGCCAGCTCGCCGAAGTCCGGGTGCGGGACGCGGACGATGGCCTCACGGGCGGCGAAGTGCGGATCGGCGAACATGTCCTTGGCCGTGTAGACCCGCCCGGCGGGGACACCGCCCTCGTGCAGCGACCGAAGCAGCTCGTCCGCGGGGATCCCCGCGGTCCAGGCGGCGATGATCTCGTCAAGCTCGGCCATGTTCGCGCCGCGCGCGCCGTGGGTGGCGTAGCGCTCGTCGGCGGCCAGCTCGGGCCGGCCCATCAGGGTCGCCAGGCGGGTGAAGACGCTGTCCTGGTTGGCGGCGATGAGGATGGTGTCGCCGTCCTCGGTCGGGTAGACGTTGCTGGGCGAGACGTTGGGCAGCACGGTGCCGGTGCGCTCGCGCTGGTAGCCGGCCTGCTGCCATTCGGGCACCATCGACTCCATCATGGCGAGCACCGCCTCGTAGATCGCCGAGTCGACGACCTGGCCCCTGCCGCTGCGCTCACGCTCGTGCAGCGCGACGAGCGTGCCGACACAGGCGTGGGTGGCGGCCAGGGAGTCGCCCAGCGAGATGCCGGCGCGCGCCGGCGGCCGGTCGGGGTCGCCGGTGACGTGGCGGATGCCGCCCATGGCCTCGCCGATCGAGCCGTATCCGGCTCGGGGGGCGTAGGGGCCGCTCTGACCGAACCCGGTCACCCGGGTGATGACCAGGCGGGGGTTGATCTCGTGCAACCGGGCCGGGGACATGCCCCAGCGCTCCAGCGTGCCGGGCCGGAAGTTCTCCAGCAGCACGTCCGCCCGCTCCACCAGCCTGATGAGCAGGTCCTGCCCCTCGGGGGTGCGCAGGTCGCAGGTGACCGACTTCTTGTTGCGGGCCACGACCGGCCACCACAGCGACCGGCCGTACGGCTTCTCCCGGCCCCACTGGCGCATGGGGTCGCCCCGGCCGGGGTCCTCCACCTTGATGATCTCAGCGCCGAAGTCACCGAGCAGCTGGCCGCAGAACGGCCCGGCGAGCAGCTGGCCGAGCTCGACGACTCGGATGTCTCCGAGCGGAAGGCCTCTCAAGTGTTGTTCTCCTGACGACGGGGACCGAGCAGGGACGCGCGGGCGGAGAACAGGTGGGCGCGCATCACGGCCTCCGCCCATTCGGGGTCTCCGGCGCGCACGGCCGCCACGATCTCGATGTGATGGTTGACGCTGCGGCGCATGGCCTCGGAGTCGAAGGCTCCGTAGGTGCGCAGCAACACGGGTGAGTGGACCAGCGAGCTGATCGACTGGGCCAGCACCTGACTGCCGCCGAGCCTGACCAGTGCCTGATGGAAGTCGGCGTTGAGGCGGTAGACCGCCTCGACGTCGCGGCGGCCGGCGTGCTCGGCGAGGGTCGTCGCCAGCTCGTGCAGGCCCGCGATGTCCTGCTCGGTCGCGACGGCCACCGCCTGCCGGACGGCCAGCCCCTCGATCCTGGCGCGCAGCTCGAAGATCGTCTCCAGATCGGCGCGGGGATACACCACGACTCTGGCGCCCTTGTTGGCCGTGATCTCGACCAGTCCCTCGGCCTGCAAGCGCCGCAGCGCGTCGCGGATCGGGGTCCGGCTGACGCCCAGCGCCTCGGCCAGCTCGACCTCACCGAGGTGGTCACCCGGCTCGTAGTGACCACTGAGGATCAGGCCGCGCAGGCTATCGACTGTCGACATGTATACAGCCTTATCAAATTTTCCCCCACAGTGGCACTATGGGAGAAAAATGACAGGCTTTTGCATACAACCAGCGGCGAGCTGGTGCGGTGATCGGGAATCCTCAACGGCTTCCCCGGCGGGCCGAACCGGAGATCGCCTCCCCGCCATCGGATGGGCTTCGCCACGTGATGTCGTCGACGACGGACGGCCCGGCCGGTGCCCGGGAGCGACCATCACGTGAAGGTCATAACCCCGTTCTCTCGGCCCGCGTCCCGGCGCGCCGCCGCACAGAATGGAGATCATGACTCCACGACGGCTCTACCACGGCACGGGCCCTGGCCCGATCACCCCGGACGGCTGCTCGGTCGACTACTACACCACCCTCACCCCCAGGGGCGAGCCCGAACTCATCCATGCCTCGATCCCGGCCGGGGCGAGCATCCTCGAACTCGGTGCGGGCGTGGGCCGGATCACCCACCGCCTGCTGGAACTCGGGCACGAGGTCGTCGCGGTCGACGAGTCGCCCGAGATGCTCGCCCACATCCGCGGTGCCGAGACCGTGTGCTCTCCCATCCAGACCCTGGCCCTGCCCAGGACCTTCGACCTCGTGCTGCTGATGTCGTTCGTCATCGAAACCGCCGACGACGACCTGCGCGCCGCGTTCCTGCGCACCTGCGGCGCGCACGTCTCCGCCGACGGCTGCGTCATCCTGCAGCGCCAACCCCCCGAGTGGTACGACACCGTCCAGCCGTTCGAACGCGATGCCGGCCCCGATCGCACCGTCAGAATGACGCAGGTCAGCCGCCCCGCCCCCGACCTGCTCGACGCCACCATGGAGTACACCATCGGCGAGCGGCGCTGGACCCAGACCTTCGTCAGCCACCGCCTCGACGACGACTATCTGGAACACTCCCTCAACCAGGTGGGCCTGACCATCTCCGGATTCCTGAACGACGACCGCGGGTGGGTACGCGCCACACCTCTGTGACGCCCGCCCCTTTCCGAACGATCGAAGCAGAGCCGGCATCGACCCATCGGTGACACCGGGCACCAGGCCGCCACCTCGCCGAAGCGGTCGTCGCGAACCTGTCAGGTGAGAGACCTCATCTCACCTCCGCCCCGGCCCGTCCGCGAGTCGTGCGGCACTCATCTGCCCGAGGCCGGTCAGGCGCTCGGCGCCGACCGGCTGGGCCGGGTGATCCCGGTCAGGGCTCGATCCCGTGGCGGAGCAGCGTCCACACCCGTTCGGCGGTCGTGCGCCGCTCGGAGGCCGGGAGCCTGGCGAGGAGCCCGGCGAGCATGCCGACGGCCAGTACCAGGTCATCGGCGGTGACGTCCTCGCGGAGTTCACCGGCGCGCCGGGCCTCGGCGAGTGTGCCCGCCAGCAGGTCCGCCACCCGGTCGCGCACTTCGACGACGCGAAGATCGCCGGCCGAGGGCACGCTGACCATGTCGATGAACGCGGTCGAGGCGATGGTCTGCTCGGTGAGCAGAGCCAGCATGTCGGCGAGGGTGGTGCCGGGTTCGGCGGCCAGCGCCTCCAGGTCGGCGACACTGTCCTGGAACACGGCCAGCGCGAGGCTGATGCGGTCCGGAAAGTGCCGGTAGAGGCTTCCCTGACCGACCCCGGCCACGCGGGCGACCGTGGTGAGCGGTGCGTCGTATCCGGCGTCGGCGAAGACCTCGCGGGCGGCCGCTATCAGCGCCGCCCGGTTCTCCGCCGCGGCGCTGGGTCCTCTGTTGGGTCGACGCGTGACAGTCACAGCGCTTCCGATAGCAACCGGACCATATGGTCCGGTTGCTATCGGAAGCGCCATGACCGCTCGACGGATCACGACGCCGGTCCCCCCGCCACAAGTACGGCGGGCAGGCTCGGCCGCCGCGATTCACCGCGACACGATCACCACGACAACACCACCGCCTTGGCCTCGGGCCACATCTGCCCCGGCCCCGGCTCGACCATCGCCCTCGCCGTCGTCTTCGGCCACCGCGCCGCACAGCACGCCGCATCAGGCCGGTGACGGCACGGCCGATGATCAGGCGCTGGACCTCGCTCATCCCCTCGAAAGAGGGAGCCCCCGGCCACCATCGTCCGACCGGCAAGGCAAACGATCATGGAAAAGACCCGGTCGCGACCAAAACCCGGTGGGGGCCGACACTGTTCGGCATGAAACCGGCGGAGTCCCGGGAAAAGCGGTACGGCAGCCCGGCCGAGCTGCGACAGCCGGGCATAGCGATTGACCGGAGCTCGCCGGGCCTGGGGCCGGTCGGCCCGGCTTCAGGCCTGGCTCCGCCGCCCTCACCGTGCCATGCTGTTCCCGCCACCTTACTGATCAGTAGGGTTACTTGGCGCGTGCTCCCCATCCCCCCACGGAGGCACCGTGATCACCCTGGCTCCCCGTCCGCCCGCCCCGGCCCGCCGGGGCGGGTTGCGCGTCCTGGCCACGTTCATCTCGCTCATCGTCGCCATGGCGCTCGCCGTGGCCGCACCCGCCGCCCCGGCGTGGGCGGCCGGCCGGCACAGCGGCGACCTGCAGCTGGCGTCGAACCCCGACTGGATGAGCGGGCTCCCCGACGGCGCGAGCCTGGCCGCGCTGTCGATCCCGGGTACGCACGACACCATGGCGTACCAGGCGTCCATCATCTCACTCACCCAGGAAAGCGCGCTGCCCGTCCAACTTCAGGCCGGTGTGCGGATGCTGGACATCCGGACCCGGCACTACCGCGACGCCTTCCCGATCCACCACGGCGCCGAATACCTGCGCGCCAACTTCACCGACGTGGTGCGCTCGGTCGCCGCCTTCCTGGCCGGCCACCCCCGGGAGTCGGTGCTGATGCGGTTGAAGCAGGAGCACACGGCCGCCGAGAACACCCGCAGCTACGAGCAGACCCTGAACTGGTATATCAACGACAACCCCGACACACGGGACCTACTGCGTGACCATCTGTGGCGGCCGCCCGCAGGATACGACGGCCGGATCCCCACCCTCGGGGAGACCAGAGGGCGCATCGTCATCCTGCAGGACTTCGGCAGCGGTCACGGCTACGGGCCGCGCTGGAACGGCGACCGCATGGACCTCCAGGACGATTACCAACTGCCGACGCTCTTCCACATCCCCCAGAAGTGGAACGCCGCGCGCGCCCAGTTCGAGCAGGCGGGTGCCGGCGCCGGCGGAATCCTCTACGTCAACCACCTCAGCGCCTCCGGCGGGGCACTGCCCAAGTCGATCGCCTACGGCGCGCTCGGCGTCACGGGGATGAACGAGCGGGCGCTGACCTACCTGGCCACGGGGAGCGTGCCCAGGACCGGCGTAGTGGTGGCCGACTTCCCCGGGCCGGACCTGGTGAACACGATCATCGCCCATAACTTCTGATCCCTGGAGCCAGGCAGGGACGATCGGGGCTCGCGCTCCGCACGACCGCCGCAGCCGCCTTCGAGGTCTACTGCAGCGGGTGCCCCTCGACCCCGACCATCACTCTGTGTGACTTCGGCGCGGTTGCCCGGCACGGGCGCTTGAGACGCATTTCCGGCTCTGACGGACCAGTGACGGACCAGGGGTCCAAAACGCCGCTCAGAGCCGGTTTCTTGAAACGGGCATTTTCAGCGAACGGGCAGGCCGGTGACGGCGCGGCCGATGATCAGGCGCTGGATCTCGCTGGTGCCCTCGAAGATCGTGAAGATCTTGGCGTCGCGGTGGAAGCGCTCGACCGGGTGGTCGCGGGTGTAGCCGGCCCCGCCGAGGATCTGGATGGCCTGGTCGGTGACCCAGACCGCGGTCTCACCGGCGACCAGCTTGGACATGGAGCCCTCGGCCTGGCCGAAGGTGCGGTTGTTGCGGGCCATCCAGGCGGCACGCCAGGTCATCAGGCGGGCGATGTCGACGCGGGTGGCCATGTCGGCCAGCAGGAAGGCGACGGCCTGGTTCTCGCCGATCCTGCGGCCGAACTGCTCGCGCTCGCGGGCGTAGTCGCGGGCGTACTCGTATCCGGCGCGGGCGATGCCGACCGCCATGGCCGCCACCGAGGGGCGGGTGGTCTCGAAGGTGCGCATCGCGCCCTGCTCCCCGGCCCGCTCGCCGGAGCGGACGCGGGCGAGCCTGGCGTCGAGCTTCTCCCTGCCGCCGAGCAGGCAGGAGCCCGGCACGCGCACGTTGTCGAGGACGACCTCGGCGGTGTGGGAGGCACGGATGCCGTGTTTCCTGAACTTCTGGCCCATCGACAGACCGGGGGTGCCGGCCGGGACGACGAAGGACGCCTGACCGCGGGTGCCCAGAGACGGGTCGACGGAGGCGACGACGACGTGGACGTCGGCGATGCCGCCGTTGGTGGCCCAGCTCTTCACACCGTTGAGGATCCAGTCGTCGCCCGAGGGGACGGCGCGGGTGCGGATGGCACCCACGTCGGAGCCGGCCTCGGGCTCGGAGGCGCAGAACGCTCCGAGCCTGACCTCCGAGGGGGTGCCGAACATCTGCGGGAGCCACTCGCCCAGCTGCTCGGGGGTGCCACTGGCCGAGAGGGCCGCGGCGGCCAGGCCGGTGCCGACGATGGACAGGCCGATGCCCGCATCCCCCCAGAAGAGCTCCTCGAAGGCCACGGTCAGCCCGAGCCCGCTCGGCTCGAACCACTGCTGGGCGAAGAAGTCGAGGGAGTAGAGCCCGATCTTGGCGGCCTCCTGGATGATCGGCCAGGGGGTCTCCTCGCGCTCGTCCCATTCGGCCCCGGCCGGGCGGACCACCGAGCGGGCGAAGTCGTGCACCCAGTCCCGCACCTCGCGCACGTCGTCACTCAGCTCCGGGCAGAAGCCGCTCTCGCTCATCGTCCACGCCTCCTCAGGGTGCGTTACCAACGGTAACACCCGAACTTTACCGGCGGACGGATCGCTCCGCGCAACCGGAGGACCGCCCCTTCTCCGGCACCGACCGGCGAGCGGCCCCGCTCCCGGAGGCCTCGTTCACCGCCGTCGCGGGTTCCGTCCACCGCCGTGCGGGAATGCCACCGGGCCACGCGCTCCCCGGCATCGCGGGCTCCGTACGCCGCCCGGGATCACGCTCGTACGGCGTGGTCAGCGAGCGGAGCGGTAGCCGGGAACAGTGATCATCGGCGGGCGTTCGGCGACGGCGACGTCCCGGACGCTCACCTGGTGGCCGCTCGCGCCCCGGCGGAACTGGGCCAGGCGGGGAGAGGGGCTGTGCAGGGAGACCATCATGTTCTGGCGCTCCAGGCGCGACCAGGAGGTCTGCAGGATCTGGGCGGCCATCCCGCCGAGCGCCTCCGTCGACTGGTGGGAATGGACCCGGCGGCCCAGGTCCACCTGGGCCAGGGCGTCGAGCCCGGCGAGGTCGAGCAGGTCGATCAGCAGGCCGAGCTCCACGCCGTAGCCGGTGACAAAGGGCACGCTCTCCAGCACGGACCTGCGCCCGGCGTACTCCCCGGCGAGGGGTTGCACGAATCCGGCCAGCAGCGGCCAGTGCAGGTTGAGCAGGGGGCGCGCGACGAGCTCGGTGACCCGGCCGCCGCCGCTCTGCACGTTCTGCAGAGGCCGGTCGTAGCAGCCCTTGACGTAGACCACCGCCTCGTCGGCGAGCAGCGGGCCGAGCAGCCCGGTCACGAAGGACGTGCGGAACTCGCGCAGGTCGGCGTCGATGAACACGAGCAGGTCGCCGGAGGTCGCGGCGAGGGACTTCCAGAGCGCCTCGCCCTTGCCGTCCAGCGGTTTGAGGTCGGGCAGGATCTCGTCCTGCGCGATCACCGTCGCCCCGGCGCGCGCGGCGCGTACCGCGGTGTCGTCGACGGAGCGGGAGTCGATGACCACGAGTTCGTCGACGAGCGGCACGGCCTCCATCAGGTCGTGGCGGATCGCGGTGACGATCTCCCCGACCGTCTCCTCCTCATCGCGCGCGGGCAACACGACGCTGATCGTCGTCTCACCCTTGGCTCTCAGCAGCTCCGGCAGCGACCAGTCGCCCGAGGATGAGGTGCGCTCGCGTAGCCATGCCTCGACCTCAGGCAGCACAGCCCACCCTTCCCATCACCTCGGTACTTACGGGTATCACCTTATGTGGCGCTGATTCCGCACAAGTACCGGCTCCCGTCCTCACCGCGCAGGTGGGAAGATCAGTCCAGTCCGGCACGAGGAGGGAAGGCATGGACCCGGTAGCCGTGCTGCGGGCGGCACGCGCCGTCCGCGACGAACTCGACAGCTTGATGGGGGGTGCCTCCGCGGAACTTCGCGACCGGCTGGATCCGCTGCTGGCAGAGGCCGGCAGCCGGCCTCCGGGGCAACTGGCCGACGCGATCATCATGCTGATCGCCCAGTACGGCCCGGCCTGGAACCGGCTTTCCGCGCTGCTGAACCTGGACCACGGCCTCGTCGCCGAGCAGGTGGTCCCCATGCTCGCCGACACGGGCCCGCAGGAGCTCGGGGCCGCGTACGACGGCGGATACGACAACCTGCCCCCCACCGGCGCCATGAGCGTCGACTGGATGCGCCCCGACCAGGCGGGCCCCGCCGCACCGCAGGCACCGTCCCCACAGGCACCGTCCCCGCAGGCACCGCCGACGCCGCCCGCCGGGAGCCGAGGTTCCTCGATGCTCAACCGGCTGACCGGGGCCTTTCGCAGGCGGCGCGGGGATGCGCCCGCCCCGGCGCCCGAGTCCCAGTGGGAGTGGGAGGGGATCCCGCTGATCGAGGCGCCCACCGAGTCGGTCTCGGGCTGGGGCACGGAGGTGTCGATCGGCGTCGCCCCGGGCCAGGGGCAGGACGGCACCGCAGCGCCGCGCGAGCCGGTCGATCTGGACATCCAGCTCATCGCCGAGGGCTTCGACGCACCGGGCGGATGGCAGGTACGGCTGCGCGTCGACGCGGCGTCGCCCTACCCCCGCGCGGTGGTCAACCTTGTCGCCCTCGCGCAGCAGGAGCCCGAGGTCGCCCGGCAGATCCAGGCGATCTGTTCGGTGCGCGGCCAGGTGGTCGGGTTCGGCCTGCGCTCGATCACGCTGCACGGCTCGCCCGGCAGGCTCGGCCGGGAGGAGCCACCCGAGCCGGTCGCCGGCACCCGGATCCGTCCGGCCCTCGTGGGCGAGCCGGCGGACGTCACGGTGTCCATCGTCCACGGTGACGAGCCGGGACGGCTGTGGTGGACCTACCGGTCGCCGCACTTCGTCACCCCCGACCGGGCCGAGCTCTGCGACCTCGGCATGCGGGCCTCGGAGTTCGGCCGGCAACTGACCGAACAGGGCCGCCTCTCCGAGGAACTGGGACGGAAGGTCGGCTCGCGCGTGCCCCGGGGTTTCTGGGAACTACTGAACGCGGTGGCCGGCCGGGTGGCACCGCGCCGCCCGAGCGTGCTGTTCCTCTCCCAGGAGCCGCACGTGCCCTGGGAGCTGGCCGTGCTGGAGCATCCGTACGATCCGTCGCTCCCCCGCTATCTGAACTGCCAGACGGTGACCGGCCGCTGGCCCCTCGGTGGCCGGCGCCCCGAGCTGCCGCCCCCGGTGAGCGCGCGGGCGGATCACGTCGCGGTGGTGTACGACGAGGCGCAGGCGCACCCGCTGGTGACCGAGTACGGTGCCACGCAGGTCTCCTCCGCGCTCGGCGACGTCCTGGGCGTGCTCGGCCAGGGGCCGGACATCGTCCACCTCACAGCCGGCGGATCCGCGGCCGAGGCGCTGGGCCGTGACCTGGCCGGTGCCCCGTTCGTCTTCCTGGAGGAACCAGGGGACGCCCAGGCGTTCCTGCTCGCGGGCGCGAGCGGGGTCGTCGAACCGCTCTGGCCGGTCGGCGGGGGCCTGGCCCGGGAGTTCTACCGGCGCTGCTTCACCGGTGAGCCCCCGGCCGAGGTGCTGCGCTCCATGCGCGGGCAGGCCCCCGACAGCGCGGGCGCCTACCGGTTCCACGGCCACCCGTCCCTGACGCTGCGCCGGACGCCCCCGCCCTCGGAGTGACCACCGTGCCCGGATCGCGCGCTCAGCGGATGGCGTGGCGCTCCAGGAAGGTGTAGACGTCGGCCTCGTCGACGCCGGGGAAGGATCCGGGCGGCAGCGCGGCCAGGATGTGGGAGTTGCCCCGGGCCGAGGGCCAGGCGTATCCCTCCCAGCGCTGGGTCAGCTCGGCGGGCGGGCGGCGGCAGCAGTCGCCGGTGGGACAGTCCGACTTGGTGCGATTGGTGGTCTCGCGCCCGCGAAACCAGCGCGACTCCCGGTACGGGACACCGAGGGTGATGGCGAAGTCACGCTCGCGCGACGGGTCGACGTGGGCGACGCAGAAGTAGGTGCCGGTGGGCGAGTCCGAGTACTGGTAGTAGACGGAGAAGCGGTCGGGCGACAGGAAGACCTGGCGCCCGGACCACTGCAGGCACATGCGCTGGCCCTCGATCGCCCCCTGCTCGTCGGCGGGGAAGACGATGCCGTCGTTCTCGTACGCCTTGTAGATGATCCCGCCGGCGTTGTTGCGGACGAAGTGGCAGCTCAGGTCGAGGAAGTGGGTGGCCAGGTTGGTGAAGCGGTGCGCGGCCATCTCGTAGGAGACGGCGAACACGTCGCGCAGGTCCTCCACGCTCAGCGCCCGGTCCTTCTTGGCCTCCCTCAGGTACGGCACGGCGGCCGCCTCGGGCACCAGGACGGCGGCGGCGAAGTAGTTGGCCTCGGTCCGCTGGCGCAGAAAGTCCGCGAAGTCGCGGGGCTTGTGGTGCCCGAGGGAGAGGTGGCCGAGGGTCTGCAGCAGGATCGTGCGGGGGGTGTGCATGCCGACCTGCTCGTGCTTGACGTAGATGCGCCGGTTGCGCAGGTCAGAGATGGAGCGCACGGTGCGCGGCAGGTCCTGGACCGTCTGCACGGTGTAGCCGAAGTGGCTGACCAGCGCCTGCACCGTGCTCTGCGACAGCGCTCCGGAACGGTAGCCGACCGCGGCGAGCGCCTCGGCGGCGGCCCGCTCGATCTCCGCGAAGTAGTTGCCCTGCTCACGCTGCTTGCGGCGGAGCTCGGCGTTCGCCGCACGGGCCTCCTCGGGGGTGGCGGTGCCCTTGGCCTGGCGTGAGCGCAACTCCCCGTAGAGGCCGAGGATGTGTTCGAGCACGTCGTTGGGGACGCGCGCGGAGACCTTCAGCCTGGCCAGGCCGAGCCCGGCGTACAGGGGGTCGCGCTGCGCCTCCTCCAGGGCCATCTCCAGCTGCGCCCGCCGGTTGGGGGCCTGCCTGCGCAGTAGTTCCTCGATCGGCACGCCGAGCGCGGCGGCCAGGGACTTCAGCAGCGACAACTTCGGCTCGCGCTTGCCGTTCTCCAGCAGGGAGAGCTGGCTGGGCGCGCGGTTCACCCGTTCCCCCAGGTCGGACAGGGTGAGGCCACGCTGCTTGCGCAGGTGCCTGAGACGCTGGCCGAACGCGATGAGATCGAGCTCCTGCGTCAAGGAAAGCGGTTCTTCACCCACCAAAGATGCCATAGCACGATGCTAAACGAAATTTCCTAGGAAATTTCACAGCCACGCGCGCCACCTGGGAGAACGCCGCAGCACCCGCGCCGGAAACTCCGGCCGGCCCCGCAGGGCGGAGGAGGCGGGGGGCCGTGACCTTCAGGGCACCGCGGTGACGGCGGTGGCGACCGCGGGGCGAAATCCCGAGCGGCGGCCTCCGGCGACCCACGACCGGCAAGCCGCAAAGCGCGCCACCGGAATTGGTCTAGTCCATAGCGAAAACTATGAAGTTCTTCCCATCTGAATACCGATGAGTATTGATGACAGGGGAAGAATCTTCATTCTTTCGCTGGAGTCGGCCTTGTTCGACCGTTTTGTCGAGGCACACACTCGAGGTAAGGCACCCAGGGGACGAAAAGGAGTTACACCATGAGTGATCGCCTCAAGGGAGCCGCAGACGAGCTGCGGCGCGAGTGGGAGACCAACCCTCGCTGGAAGGGCACCGAGCGGACGTACACGGCCGAGGACGTGGTTCGACTCAGGGGGTCCGTCCAGGAGGAGCACACTCTCGCCCGGCTCGGCGCCGAGCGGCTGTGGGACCTGCTGAACACCGAGGACTACGTGCACGCCCTTGGCGCGCTGACCGGTAACCAGGCCGTGCAGCAGGTCAAGGCCGGCCTGAAGGCGATCTACCTGTCAGGCTGGCAGGTCGCCGCCGACGCCAACCTCGGCGCGCAGACCTACCCCGACCAGAGCCTCTACCCGGCCAACTCGGTTCCGGCCGTGGTCCGCCGGATCAACAACGCGCTGCTGCGCGCCGACCAGATCACCTGGTCGGAGGGCGACCAGGACGCGCCACACTGGCTGGCGCCGATCGTGGCCGACGCGGAGGCCGGCTTCGGCGGCGTGCTGAACGCCTTCGAGCTGATGAAGGGCATGATCGCCGCGGGTGCCGCGGGCGTGCACTGGGAGGACCAGCTCGCCTCGGAGAAGAAGTGCGGCCACCTGGGCGGCAAGGTGCTCATCCCCACCGGCCAGCACATCAAGACCCTCAGCGCCGCCCGCCTGGCCGCGGACGTGCTGGGTGTGCCGACCCTGGTCATCGCGCGGACCGACGCCCAGGCCGCGACGCTCCTGACCACCGACGTCGACCCCCGTGACCAGGCGTTCACCACCGGCGACCGCACCGCGGAGGGCTTCTACCGGGTCCGCAACGGCGTGGACGCCTGCATCGCCCGCGGCCTGGCCTACGCGCCCCACTCCGACCTGCTCTGGATGGAGACCTCCACCCCGGACCTGGACGTGGCCCGCGAGTTCGCCGAGGCCATCAAGGCCGAATACCCCGACCAGATGCTGTCCTACAACTGCTCGCCCTCGTTCAACTGGAAGAAGCACCTGGACGACTCCACCATCGCCAAGTTCCAGCGCGAGCTCGGCCACATGGGCTACAAGTTCCAGTTCATCACGCTGGCGGGCTTCCACTCGCTGAACCACTCGATGTTCGACCTCGCCAGGGGCTACGCCGAGGACGGCATGACCTCCTACGTCCAGCTCCAGGAGGCCGAGTTCGCCGCCGAGGCCCGCGGCTACACCGCCACCCGCCACCAGCGCGAGGTCGGCACCGGATACTTCGACCTGGTCAGCACGGCCATCGCGCCGGACTCCTCCACCACGGCCCTGAAGGGGTCGACGGAGGAGGAGCAGTTCGCAGAGGCTCACTGACTCTCCGGACCGGGCTCGCCCAGACGACTTCCGGGGCATGGAACGGTTCCCCGGGCGAGCGCGATGACCAGGTCGTCGACCGAGGCCCCGCCGTGCGGATCTCCCCCTGATCCGTACGGCGGGGCCTTCCCGTACCCGTCCCGCGCTCCGCGGCGCGTCCCAGGCGCGACCGCGCGGGGGCGGGCGGCGCCTCAGCGGCCGACGGCCTCGATGAGCTTGCGGCGCTGCTGGGCGCCGAGACCGCCCAGCCGGCGCGCCTCGTCCACATCGGCCTGCGCCATCAGCTGCGCGGCCTTGACCGTTCCGACTCCGGGCAGCGCCCGGAGAGCCTGAGAGACCTTGATGCGCCTGGCGATGTCGTCCTCGCGGCCAAGCAGCTGCTCCAGGCTGAGGGCACCGTTCTTGACCTCGGCGAGAAGCTTGGCACGGGCCGTACGGGTCTCGGCGGCCTTGACCAGAGCGGCCTGACGCTGTTCGGGGGTGAGCTTGGGCAAAGCCATGGTGTTTTCTCCCTGATGACGGTAATTCCAGCGTCCTGTTACCCAAAGCGACTGGGTTAATCATCGGAGAGCCTACGGATAGATCCACATGACCCGTACTGTGCATCACGATATGCCCGTTTGGTTACCCCGCCCTTACCCGGCCCTCCGTAGCCTCGGGCTCATGGGTATCTGGCGAAGCCCTCAGGGCATAGAGGTTGAGGCCATCGTGGTTCACGACGGCCCCTGTCTGCTGGTCACCCGCCGGATCGACGGGCGGCGGGTTCTCGTGGCGTACTGCATGAACATCCGCGAGGTCGGAGAGCACGTCGATCTGGCGGAGCTCGTCCCCGCGTAGGCGAACGCTCAGGGTCGTACCACGACCGAGTCCAGTTCGGTACGACTGTCAACTTCTGCGGTCACTGGGGCGTCAGACTAGTCAGGGAGGCTCGATGGATGTTCTGGTCGGCCTCGTTGACGAAGATCTCCGCCTGGAGCTCATCCTCGTCGAGGCACTGCACACCGAGGCGGAACGGCTGGCCGCCCAGCCCGACCGCTGAACGGGGGCGGGTGCCCGTCCCACGAACCGGGCGGGCCCCGTCCCACCGGCGACCGATGGAGGGCGGGGCTCGATTCATCGGGTGGGGATGGCGTTAACTTTCTCCTTGACCTCCTCCCCACGGCTTGAGGCCCGGGGTCTCCACGCTCAAGGAGATGTGATGAACAAGCGCGAGCTGATCGAGAAGGCCGCCGCCGAGGCCGGGCTCACCCGACGGCAGACGGCCGCGGCTCTCGACGCGATCCTGGGGACGATCCAGACCGCGGTGGCGGCCGAGGACAAGGTGGCGATCCCCGGGTTCGGATCCTTCGAGATCGTCCACAAACCCGCACGGACCGGGCGCAACCCACAGACCGGCGAGCCATTGGAGATCGCGGAGACCTGGACGGCGAAGTTCAAGCCCAGCCCGGGGTTCATGGGCCTGATCCGCCAGCGCAAGAAGGACTGACACCCTCCCGGCTCGCCGAGCGGACCCGGCAAGCTCCCCGGAACGCGCACTCGACCGTCTTCGCCCGTACCCGGCCGATCCGGCACCCGGCGGCGAACGCCGGGCCTGGAGCGAGAGCCTGAGCTTGAGCGGCTGCCTCTCCCCCTTGGATGAGGGGTTCTCGCGAGCCCGACACGATCCCGAGTGTCACGATCTGTGATTACATGACCACCATGTGAGATATCGGCCGATCCACCAAGTGTGATCCCGCTCATACCCACAGATCTCCGCCAACCCGGCGACCGCGCGAAAACTCCGTCCCCGCCCCGTGTTTCGCCACCGGACACCCCCGGGACCCGCGCCGTACACCTGACCGCCGTAACCCGAATGTCACATTCGGCTTCTTGTAGCCCAGAGGTCTCCTATGGAAGGTTGCACCTCAGACGTTTAAGGTCAAACCTTTCGGAGGTGCTCCCATGCAGCCCCCCAACCATCGCTATCGGGGATACCGGTCGTTCGACTATCTGGAGCCACATACCGACTTCAAGGTCTTCGACCTCGCCCCCGAACTCGACCGTGTTCCCGCGTACGACCTGGGCCTGTCGGCTGAGCAGTCCGTGCGAGTCAGCCGCCTCCTGACCGAGCACATCGCCATCTCGCTGCACGAGCACCCCAAGGTCCTGACCGCGGACGTCACGCAACTGCGCGACTACAACCGGACAGGGCGCAACGTGCTCGGGTACGAGGGCCTGTCGCGTTCGGGCATGACCGCGCTCTTCGACAACTTCATGAACGGCACCAACTGCGTCACCAGCGAGCACGGCTGGAAGTGGGACGACGTCATCTACGACCTCGGCCTACGCTTCGCCGACCTCGCCAAGCAGGACTTCGTCGTCCTGGCCCGCACGGTCGCGGAGATCGAGAAGGCCAAGGCGGGCGGGCAGCTCGCGCTGGTGGCCGGGCTGGAAGCGGCGACGATGATCGAGAACGAGCTCGATCGCCTGGACATCCTGTACGGCTTCGGCGTCCGCCAGATCGGTATCGCCTACTCGCAGGCCAACCAGCTCGGCTCGGGGCTGGCCGAACGCGCCGACGCCGGGCTGACCAACTTCGGCCGCCGCGCGGTGGAGCGGATGAACAGGCTCGGCATGGCCATCGACATCTCACACTCAGGCGACCGCACGAGCCTGGAGGTCATCGAGCACTCGACCGTACCGGTCTTCATCACCCACGCCGGGGCCCGCGCCATCTGGCCGACCAACCGGATGAAGCCCGACGAGGTCATCAAGGCCTGCGCCGAACGCGGCGGCGTCATCGGCCTGGAGGCGGCCCCGCACACCACGCTGTCGGAAAAACACCGCGAACACTCCCTGGAGTCGGTGATGGACCACTTCACCTACTGCGTGGACCTGGTGGGCATCGACCACGTCGCCTTCGGCCCCGACACCAACTTCGGCGACCACGTGGGGCTGCACGACTCCTTCACCGGTCACCTCTCGATCGGCCAGGCCCACGGACACGTCGAGCACCCGCGGGTGCCGTACGTGGCCGGTATGGAGAACCCGGCGGAGAACTTCACCAACATCGTCGGCTGGCTCGTCAAGCACGGCTACGGCGACGACGACATCAGCAAGGTCATCGGCGGGAACATCCTGCGCGTACTCAAGGAAGTCTGGTGAACATGCGTACCCTCGGACGCCTGTCCGGCGCCGTCACGGCCGTCGTGACCGCGCTGACGCTCACATCGTGCGGCCTCAACGAGGGCCAGGAGGCCTCGAAGCCGGCCGGCGGCGACAGCTCCACCACGCTGCGCATCGGCACCACCACCGACGTCGCGAACTTCAACCCGCTGCAGTCGCTGAGCAAGACCGACAACTGGATTCTCAACGCGATGTACCCGCACCTGCTGCGGATCGACGAGAACGCCAAGAAGGTCCCCGAGCTCGCCAGCGAGTACACCCACGAAGACGGCGGCAAGTCGGTCGTCTTCACCCTGCGCGACGACTTCGTGTGGAGTGACGGCACCCCGGTGACGTCGGCCGACGTGAAGTACTCGGCCGAGACGATCATGAAGAACAAGCTGGGGAACGTGGCCGCGAAGCTCACCTGGGTCGAGGGCATCGAGACGCCCGACGCCACCACGGTGGTCTTCAAGCTCAGCCAGCCCTACGCGCCGTTCGCCGAAGGCGTGGGCTTCTGGATGTCCGTCGTCCCCAAGCACATCTTCGAGAAGGCCGGCGACATCACCAAGTTCGCCAACAACTCCGACTGGGTCGGCGCGGGCGCGTACATCCTGAAGAGCGCCACGCCCGGTCAGCGCTACGTGATGACGCGCAATGACAAGTACCCCTACGCGCCCGCGGGCGGCGCGGCCGTCGACACCGTCGAGTACCGGCTGTACCCGGACGTCAACACCATGCAGCTCGCGCTGCGCAACGGCGACATCGACCTGATGGGCACGCCGGTGCCCGCCTCGGCCGTCGCCTCGTTCAAGGGCGACGAGAAGATCAAGCTGCAGGAGGTCGGCTCGCTGGGCTTCGCCCACATCACCTACAACGTCACCAACGAGCACCTGGCCCGCCCGAAGGTCCGGCAGGCGCTGTCGATGGTCGTCGACACCAAGTCGATCATCTCGACGGTGCTGCAGGGTGAGGGTTCGGCGATGACCGGCCCGATCTCACCGATCTTCGGGGAGTACGACAACACCGAGCTCGAGCCGTACCCGTTCGACCCGGCCGCCGCGCGCAAGCTGCTCGAAGAGGAAGGGTACGCGGACAAGAACGGCGACGGGAAGCTCGACGGCCTGTCCTTGGAAATGGTCTGCGACCAGAGCAACCCGAACCTGACCCGGGTCGCCCAGGTGGTGCGGGAGGACGCGGCCAAGGCCGGCGTCGAACTCGTCGCGTCGTGCGTCGAGCGGAACACGTTCCTCAGCAGGACCAAGAGCGGTGACTACGACATCGACGTCTCGCAGTGGGCCGTCTTCGACAACCCGATGGACCAGCTCCGCAGCACGTACCTGTCGAGCAACCCGGGCGGCATCAACTACAACCTGGTCAAGGACCCCAAGCTCGACAAGCTCATCGACGAGGCCGCCGTCACGACCGACCACGACGAGTTCGTGGGGAAGATCAAGGAGCTTGACGGCTACGTGCACGAGCAGGCGCTGCTGACGCCGCTCTATGTCGAGAAGATCCAGTTCGCCTACAACGCCGCCAAGTTCACCGGCTTCCAGCCCTCGCCCAGCGATCTGCTCGGCATGGTGACCGGCTACTCGCTGTCGCAGGTCCGGCCCGTCGGCTGAGGCGAGGAACGGAGAGGAGGTGGGGTCACCCCATGGCTGGATTCATCGCCAGAAGGGCGATGCGTGCGATCCTGACCATCTGGATCGCGGTCACCGTGACGTTTTTCCTGCTTCGACTGCTGCCGGGTGATCCCACCCTTCTGGTCGTCGAAGGGGACATGACCCCCGAGATGCAGCAGGCGCTGCGGGAGCAGTACGGGCTGGACAAACCCATGCTCACCCAGTACTGGCTGTATCTGACCGAGTTGCTGCAGGGCAACCTCGGCACGTCGTTCAGGCAGCTCCAGCCGGTCACCGACATCATCGTGTCGCGGTTGCCGTGGACGGCGCTCCTGGCCGGTTCGGCGTTCGTGCTGACCATCGTGCTCGGCATCCCGCTCGGCGTGTACGCCGCCGCCCATCGCGGCAAGCGCGTCGACCGGATCGTCCAGATGTTCGGGATCACCGGGCACGCGCTGTTCGTCCCGAGCATCGGGATCCTGCTGCTCGTGGTCGCGGGCTCGTGGCTCGGCTGGTTCCCGATCGGCGGCGCGATCGACCCCGACACCCGGGGCGTCGACGCGTACGTCAGCCTGTTCCACCATCTCGCGCTGCCCCTGCTGAGCCTCGTGGTCGTGCAGCTCGGGCCGTACGCGCTCACGCTGCGCACCAACATGCTCGAGGTCCTCGGTGAGGACTACATCAAGAGCGCCCGCGGCCGTGGCCTGTCACCGCAGCGCACCCTGTGGCGGCACGCGTTGCGCAACGCGTTCCTCCCGGCGCTGACACTGATGGGTCTTCAGCTCGGCACCCTGGTCGGCGGAGCGGTGCTCACCGAGACCGTGTTCGCCTACCCCGGCGTCGGACGGCTGATCTACGAGGCCGTCGGCCAACTCGACTATCCGCTGCTGCAGGGAGCGTTCATCATGCTCGCGATCACCGTGGTCGTCGCGAACCTGATCACCGACGTGGTCAGCATGCTGCTCAACCCGAGGATTCGCGCATGAGCGCGATGCCTCCCGACGTGCGGCCCGCCGGTGCCGTCGCGCTGGACGAGCCGGCGGCGAGCACCCCGCCGTCGGCGATGAAGAGCCTCCGGCGATTCTTGGCCAAGCCCAGCGGCGCGCTGTCGATCGCGATGCTGCTGGTGTTCCTGGTGACCGGCCTGCTCGGCCCGCTCTTCGTGGACCGGCCGGGCGGGCTCGGCTCCGAGATCCTGCGGTCGCCGTCGGTCGCGCACTGGTTCGGCACCGACGATCTCGGCCAGGACGTGTTCGCCCAGGTGGTGTGGGGAACCCGGGTCAGCCTGACGGTGGCGATCGCGGCGTCGGCGATCGCGATCGTCATCGGCACGGCCCTCGGCCTGCTCGGCGCCTACTCCCGGCGGGCCGACGCCTGGGTCACCACGGTGACCGACCTGATGCTGTCGCTCCCCCTGCTGCCGCTCATGATCATGGTGACCGCGCTGGTCGGCCCGAGCGTCACGACGCTGACGTTCGTCATCGGGCTGTTCTCCTGGCCCGAGGTCGCGCGGCTGATCCGATCGAACGGCCTGGTCGTGGTGTCCATGCCCTACATCGACGGCGCCCGCGCGCTCGGCGCGACAGGCTGGCGGATCGTCACCCGTGAGGTACTGCCCGCCGTGGTGCCGCTGATCGTGGTGAGCGTGCTGCTCACCGCGGCCAGAGCGGTGATCTCCGAGGCGGGGCTGAGCTTCCTGGGGCTCGGCGACCCCGACTCCTGGTCGTGGGGACGGATCATCCTCAACGCCCAGCGCAGTGGCGTGATCTCCACCGCGTGGTGGCAGACGCTGTTCCCGTCACTGGCGATCCTGCTGCTCGTGCTCTCGGCGACGGTCGCCGGTGTGCGATTCAACGACTCACGCGACCCTCGGCTGAAGGACCGGTGACCTATGCGCCTTTCTTCTGACTACTACGCGGACGTCCATTCCTCGCTCAGGGACGCCCTGGACCAGGACGGTCTGGACGGGTTCCTGGCCACGGCGCCGAGCGACGTCGCCTACCTCGCCGGGTTCTTCTACGCCGTCACCGAACGACCGGTCTACCTCTGGTTCCCCCGGGACGGCCGGCCCCTGTGCGTGGTGCCGAAACTCGATGAGGAGTACGCGGCGCTGCAGCGCATCGAGGCCGACGTCGTCACCTACGCCGAGTTTCCCGGCGTCGATCCGGCCGAGGCCGTACTCGCACGGGAGATCGGACGCACAGGCCGGCCCGCGGCCCGGATCGGCGTCTCGGGCGGGCTCAGCCTCGCCGGCCACCGGGCGCTGACCGAGGCGCTGGGCGCCGCCGAACTCCGTACCAGTTCGGTGGTGTCGAACCTGCGGCTCATCAAGCATCCGGAAGAGCTCGCCTGGCACCGCCAGGCGGCCGGGATCTGTGACGAGATGCTCGCGGCGGGCCGGGCGCTCATCGAGGACGCGCTGCGCGCGGGGCGCCCGCTGCCGAGCGAGGGCGATCTCGCGCGGCACGTCATCGGGTACGGCTCCGACGCGATGTACCAACGCTACGACCATGTCATCTACACGACGAAGCTGGCCGGCGGCCTGGTGTACGCCGGCCCGAACTCCGCGAACCCGCACGGACTGCCCAGCAGGCGCAGGCTGGAGATCGGCGACACCGTCATCCTCTCCCTGGGCGCCGCCGTTGGCAGCCGCTTCGTCGAAAGCGAACGGACGTTCGTCATCGGCGAGCCCAACGCCGACCAGCGGCACTACTTCGCCGTCGCGGCGGAGGCTCAGGAGGTCGGCACGGCGGGCCTGCGCGCCGGCCGTACCTGCGCGGAGGTGAACCGTGAGTGTCTCGATGTCATCAGGGGGCACGGGCTCGGCGAGCATATCCGGCACCGTCAGGGGCACGGCATCGGTGTCCAGCAGCACGAGCCGCCGTGGGTGGAGGACGGCGACGACACGGTGCTCCGGGCCGGAATGGTGCTCTCCAGCGAGCCGGGCGTGTACGTACCGGGCCACGGCGGCTACCGCATCTCCGACACCGTGCTGATCACCGACGCGGGACCCGAACGGCTGACCGGCTATCCGCGCAGCCTCGAAGAGAACGTGATCGCGCCATGACGAAGAGCCGGAAACAGACCGAGGAGAACACGGTGTTCGTGGAGATCAACGGCAACCCCCTGGCCGTGGAGGTCATGGGACCCGAGAACGCGCCGGCGATGATCGTGCACCACGGCGCTCCCGGGCTGGGCAGCCGGGCCGAACCGCGCCGGTCGTTCGGGCCGTTCTCCGACCGGCTTCGAGTCGTCGTCTTCGACGCTCGCGGGTCCGGTGAGTCCGGTGACGCCGGGCCCTTCAGCCACGCCCAGTGGGTCGCCGACGTCGAGGCGATCCGCCGGCACTTCGATCTGGGCCGAATCGTCATGGCGGGCGGGTCCTACGGCGGCTTCATCGCGATGGAGTACGCCCTGGCCCATCCGGAGAACGTCGCCGCGCTCGTCCTGCGGGACACCGCGGCCAACACCGACTACGACCACCTCGCGGTCGAGCGAGCCCGGACGACGGACCGGGTGCGGATCCCCGAATGGGTCATCGAGCGCATCGGCACCGGCCACTTCACCGGCAACGAGGAGTTCAGGGAGTACTGGCGGGCCATCCTGCCCCTCTACGACCACACCTACGACCCCGAGGCGGTCGAGCGGCGGGTCGCGCAGACCTCCTACCACTACAGGACCCACAACGAGGCGTTCGGCGTCAACATGCCGGCCTACGACCTCACCCCGCGGCTGCACGAGATCACCTGCCCGACGCTCGTGACCGTGGGACGGCACGACTGGCGCACGCCGGTGCCGGCCTCCCAGACGATCGCCGACCTCGTCCCCGACGGGGAGCTGGTGGTGTTCGAGAAGTCCGGTCACTCCCCCCAGCTGGAGGAGCCTGAACTCTTCCAGCAGGTGGTGCGCGACTTCCTGACCAGGGCGGGCGTGCTCGTCCCTCGGGCAGGCAGGCCGTGAACGCGCCCGTCCTGCGGGTGGACGACCTCAGCGTGGAGTTCGCCACTCGTGAGGGGGCGGTTCGCGCGGTACGCAACGTCGGCCTTGAGGTCTTCGCCGGCCGTACGCTCGCGCTCCTCGGCGAATCGGGGTCCGGCAAGTCGGTGACGGCCCAGGCGATCATGGGTTTGCTGGACACGCCGCCGGCGAGCATCACCTCGGGAAGCATCGTGTTCGAGGGCACCGACCTGGTGACCGCGGCCGAACGGGTCCGCCGACGGGTCAACGGCGAGGGCATCGCCATGGTCTTCCAGGACGCGCTGTCCGCGCTCAACCCCGTCTACACGGTGGGCCATCAGATCGGCGAGCTGCTGCGGGTCAGGCGGAGGATGTCCCGCTCCGCCGCGCGCGCCCGGGCCATCGAACTGATGGAACGGGTACGGATTCCCGCCGCGGCCCGCCGCGTCGACGACTATCCGCACCAGTTCTCGGGCGGCATGCGCCAGCGGATCATGATCGCCTTGGCGGTCGCGCTCGACCCGCGCGTGCTCATCGCGGACGAGCCCACCACAGCCCTGGACGTCACGGTGCAGGCGCAGATCATGGAGCTGCTGACCGAGCTCCAGCGCGAGAACGGGATGGGGATGATGCTCATCACCCATGATCTCGGAGTGGTCGCCGAGGTGGCCGACGACGTGACCGTGATGTACGCGGGCCGGATCGTCGAACGCGGTTCCGTGGAGGAGCTCTTCGAACACTCGGCTCACCCGTACACCCGGGGGCTGCTGCGCTCGATGCCGCGGACGGATCGGGAGGACGACGAGCTGTGGGCCATCCCCGGCGCGCCGCCGAACCCGGTGATGACGCCGAAGGGGTGCGCGTTCCATCCGCGCTGCGACATCGCGATCGACCTGTGCCGGTCCGAGCAGCCCGGGCTTGAGGTGATCGCGGCAGGCCGTACCAGCGCCTGCCATCTGCGTGCGGAGGTGTTCGATGGGCGAGCGTGAAGTCGTGCTCGAAGTTGATTCCCTGGTCAGGCACTTTCCGGTCAGGGGCGGCCTGTTGAATCTGCGCCGCAGTGCCGTGCAGGCCCTCGACGGCGTGTCGTTCACCCTCGGGCGCGGCGAGACCCTCGGCGTCGTCGGCGAGTCGGGATGCGGCAAGTCGACGCTGGCCCGCACGGTCGTGGGCCTGGACACCCCGACATCGGGGCACGTGCGCTACCGCGGCGTGGACGTCCACGCGGCGTCGGGCCGCGCGCTGCGAACGATGCGACGCAGCGTCCAGATCGTGTTGCAGGACCCCTACACGTCGCTGAATCCCAGGAAGACCGTTCGCGACCTGCTCATGCAACCGTTCGAGATTCACCCCGACGTGCTGCCCCGCGACAGGCGGCTGAGCCGGGTGAAGGAACTGATCGACGTGGTCGGGCTCAACCCGGACCACCTCGACAGGTACCCCTTCCAGTTCTCCGGCGGGCAGCGCCAGCGCATCGGAATAGCCCGCGCGCTCGCACTGGAGCCGGAGGTCGTGGTCTGTGACGAGCCGGTCTCCGCGCTGGACGTCTCCGTGCAGGCGCAGGTCGTCAACCTGCTGCGGCGACTGCAGCGGGAACTGGGCCTGTCCTACGTGTTCATCGCGCACGACCTGTCGGTGGTACGGCACATCTCCGATCGGGTGGCGGTGATGTACCTGGGCAAGGTCGTGGAACTCGGCGACCGCCGGGAGGTCTACGAGCGTCCCCAGCACCCGTACACCCGGGCGCTGCTCGAAGCGGTGCCCGTCCCCGAGCCGCGGGGCCGGGCCTCGCGCACGCGAACCCTGCTGGCCGGCGACCCGCCGAGTCCGGTCGACCCGCCGTCAGGGTGCCGGTTTCGCACGCGCTGCCCGAAGGCTCGGGACGTGTGCGCCGACACCGAACCCGTTCTGCGGATCGGGTCCGCGTCGGCCGTCGAGGTCGCCTGTCACTTCCCCGAGCAGACCCCCCCGGCCCGCCTCGGCGGGGCATGACCGACCGTCACCGGTGCCCGGCCCCGGGCTGCCACGACATCAATACATCTGGAGGATTCACCGCCATGCAGTCACCTTCCGCCTCCTACCGCGGTCACCAGGCCTACGGCTATCTCGAACCGGGCGTCGACTACGCCGACTTCGAGCTGGCCGAACAGATCGGCCGGGTGCCCGCCTACGACGGTGAGGTGTCGGCCGAGCAGTCCGAACGGGTCAGCCGGATCATGGCCGAGCACATCGTGATCTCACTGCACGAGCACGCGGTGGTTCTCCCCAAGGACGTCGGTGAACTGCGCCGATACAACCGCACCGGCCGGCAGCGTACCGGCTACGAGGGCCTGTCGCGTTCGGGGATGACCGCCGTGTTCGACAACTTCATGGCCGGGGCGTCGTGCGTCACCAGCGAGAACGGCTGGAAGTGGAACGACATGATCTACGCCCTCGGCCTGCGGCTCGCGGACATCGCCAAGCAGGACTACGTGGTGCACGCGCTGACCGTGGACGACATCAAGGCGGCCAAGCGCGACGACCGGATGGCGCTGGTGGCCGGGCTGGAAGCGGCGACGATGATCGAGAACGAGCTCGATCGCCTGGACATCCTGTACGGCTTCGGCGTCCGCCAGATCGGTATCGCCTACTCGCAGGCCAACCAGCTCGGCTCGGGGCTGGCCGAACGCGCCGACGCCGGGCTGACCAACTTCGGCCGCCGCGCGGTGGAGCGGATGAACAGGCTCGGCATGGCCATCGACATCTCACACTCAGGCGACCGCACGAGCCTGGAGGTCATCGAGCACTCGACCGTACCGGTCTTCATCACCCACGCCGGGGCCCGCGCCATCTGGCCGACCAACCGGATGAAGCCCGACGAGGTCATCAAGGCCTGCGCCGAACGCGGCGGCGTCATCGGCCTGGAGGCGGCCCCGCACACCACGCTGTCGGAAAAACACCGCGAACACTCCCTGGAGTCGGTGATGGACCACTTCACCTACTGCGTGGACCTGGTGGGCATCGACCACGTCACCTTCGGTCCCGACACGATGTTCGGCGACCATGTGGGTGTGCACAAGACCTACGCCGGCAACTACGCCCAGAACCGCGACGCCGCGCCCGACCACCCGAGCGTCGCCTACGTGGACGGCCTGGAGAACCCGGCGGAGAACTTCACCAACATCGTCGGCTGGCTCGTCAAGCACGGCTACAGCGACGACGACATCAGCAAGGTCATTGGCGGGAACACACTCCGCGTGCTCGATCATGTCTGGTAGGACTTCGCCCCCCGACGTCCTCGGACACGGGGGGCACTCGGGCAGCGTGACGAAGGGAACCCACGATGGGCCGACGTGATACCGCGGCGCAGGCGGCGCTGCACGGCCTGCGAGCGTTGCTCCAGGAGAAGTTCCAGCCAGGAGACCGGCTGCCGACCGAGCAGGACCTCTCCGAGATGCTGGACGTGAGCCGTGGCACCGTCCGCGAGGCGCTGGGCGTCCTGGCCATCGAGGGCGCGGTGATCCGGCGCTGGGGAATCGGCACGTTCGTCGCCGGCACCCGCGACCTGGCGCCGCTGAGCATGTCGAAGATCCTCGCCTACCGTGACCGTATCCAGATGGCGGGGCACACGGCCGAGCTGGTCACGTCGTCGTGCGACACCGTGCCGAGCCCGCCCGCGGCGGCCGAGGCGCTGGGCCTGCCGGCGCGGTCGCCCGTGTGGCAGGTGACACGGATCTTCAGCGTCGACGACGTGCGGGCCGCCTACATGCGGGACTACATGCCGCTGAAGATCGGCACGGACGAGATCGACCCGAGCCCGATGCTCGGCATCGACACCGACCTGTTCACCTTCCTCGACCGGGGCGCCCTGCGCCCGGCCGCCCAGGTGATCACCGACCTCGAAGCCGTGCTCGCCTCCGATCAGGGGGCCGAGGCGTTGCGCGTCCCCGTGGGCTATCCCCTGGCCCGGACGCTGCAGACCGTTTTCGGACACGGCGATGTGCCGCTCGCCTACGGCGTCACCCTGCACCGCACCGACATCGTGCGAATCCGCATCACCCGCTGATCCGGCCGTTTCGGGAGGGAGCCGCCCCGCTTCGACGTGCGCGGCTCTCAGTCGCGTACCGCGCGGGCGTACCAGCGGCCGTCGAGGTGGTCGACGCGCAGCGGCCGCCCGAAGCACTCCGAGAGGTTCTCCGCGGTCAGGATCTCCGCCACCGGACCACCCGCCTGGACCCGGGCGTCACGCATCAGCAGGGCGTGGGTCGTGGTGGCCGGGACCTCCTCCAGGTGATGGGTGACGGTGACCGTGGTCAGCACCGGACGGGTCGCCGCCAGGTCCTCCACCGCGGTGATCAGGTCCTCGCGGGCGGGCAGGTCGAGTCCGGCGAACGGCTCGTCCAGCAGCAGGATCACCGGGTCGGCCATCAGGGCCCTGGCGACACGGACACGAGCCCGCTCACCCTGGGAGCAGACGCGAAAGAGCCGGTCGGCGAGGTCCTTGCAGCCCATGTCCGCCAGCAGCTGGTGGGCGCGCTCGTGCTCGGCGGGTCCGTAGCGGTCCCAGAGCGGGACGCTGGACCCGGTGTAGCCGGTCAGGACCACGGTGTGCGCGGTGGCCCCCTCCTCCTCCAGCAGTTCCTCGTCGACGAGCCGCTGGCTGGCCGCGACGAGGCCGATGTGGCGGCGCAACTCCCGCAGGTCGACCCGGCCCAGCCGCTGGCCGAGCACGGTGACGGCCCCCTCGGTGGGATGCCGGACGGCGGCGGCCAATGACAGCAGCGTGGTCTTGCCGGCCCCGTTGGGACCCAGCACCACCCAGTGCTCTCCGTACCCGACCCGCCAGCCGATGCCGTCCAGCAGGGTCCGGCCGACCACCCGGACCCCGACGCCGCTCAGCTCCACCGCACCGGGCACAGGCTCGCCCATCGATCTCCCCCTCCGCCTCGATTCGCGGCGCTCACTTTAACCGATCCAGCGATATTTCCCGATAAATCACCTGAACGGGCTACTCAGCCCATCTGTACGGAAGGAGTGGGAACGGGGGTGATGGTCGTCCCCGAGGGAGCGGGAGCGGTGGGCGTCGGAGACGGGCTCTCCCCGTCACCGGTCTGCGGGATCTGGGTGAAGGAGGGCTTGGGATTGCTCGAGGCCGTCGGGCAATCCCTGTTCCTCCCCCTGCCCTTCGCGGTCGCGTCCGCGCAGTCCTGCCGGTCGTCACCGTCGTCGGGCGAGCCGCCCGAGCCGCGCGGACGCTCCGGCGCCGGCTCCTCGCGGCCGTCACGGCCGTCGTGCCCGTCGTAGCCGGTGACGGGCAGCGAGACGGTCCTGGTGGTGGTGATCTGGACCGTGGAGGGAGCGGCCGGAAGGACCGTCCGCGGCTTGCCCGCGGGCGGCCGGGTGCCGCCCCGAAAGACCGAGCCGGAGGGCGTACCGTCGGCGGGCAGGACCAGCGGCGCCGGCTCGGGCATCCCCGAGCCGGCGCCGGAACCGATCCCGCCGCCACCGGCCGCGGCGGCCACGGTGACCGCCGCCATGGAGACCGTGGCCAGCGCCGCGAAGCCGGCCTGCGACAGGTGCGCTCCCCTGCTCGGCCTGGCCCTGCGCGAAGCCCTGGCGGGGATCTCCACCGGGACCGAGGGCTCGTCGTGGAACGAGGGCGGCGTCGCGAGCCGCACCCTCCCGGCTCCCGGCGCGTGGGGCACCGGCGTCCAGATCTCCGCCAGCACCGCCGCGACCGCCTCGCGCAGGTCCCACGGGTCGCCCACACCACCCGCGGCGAGCAGCGCGCCGAGCAGGTCCGCGGCCCCTGGCCGGTCGGCGGGGTCCTTGGCCAGGGAGGCCTCGACGGCCGGGCGCAGCAGCGCGGGCACCGAGGCCACCCTCGGCGGCTCGACCATGATGCGCCGGGTCAGCACGTCCGCCTCACCCGCGCCGAAGGGATGGTGGCCGCCGGCCGCGTAGGCCACCAGGCAGCCCCAGGCGAAGATGTCGGAGGCGGGCAGCGCGAGCCCGCCGGTGAGCCGCTCCGGGGCCACCCAGCCGGGACTGCCCATGACCTGCCCCGCCTGCGTGTGCGCGGCGAGGACGTCGATGTCCCTGGCGATGCCGAAGTCGATCACCCGCGGACCGGTGTCCGACAGCAGCACGTTGCCCGGTTTCAGATCTCGGTGGACCAGCCCGGCCTCGTGCACCGCGACCAGCGCGGCGGCCACCCCCAGAGCGACGCCGTAGGCCAGGTCGGGGGTGAGCGGGCCGTGCGTGGAGACCACCTGGGAGAGCGCGGGGCCCGGAACATACTCCGACACCAGGTAGGGGCGATCCTTGTCGGTGCCGTCCTCGATCACCGCGGCGGTGCAGAAAGGCACCACTCTCCGGGAAAATCTCACTTCCTCGGCGAAACGGGCGCGGAGCGTGGCATCGTTGAGGTGCATCGGGTGCGGGGTCTTGATCGCCACCACCCCACCCTGCGGGTGCTGGGCCAGATAGACGATGCCCATGCCGCCCGTTCCGAGGCGGCCGAGCAGAAGGTAACGGCCGATGATGACCGGGTCCCCGACGGTCAGCGGCCGCACACCGGTCGGCATGCCGCTCATGGGACCTGTTCCCCCACGTGCCATCCTCGTTGAGCCTCTCGTGCGCGGGCTACGGCAAGCACACTGTGACGGGATTCGAGCGCCCTTCGCTGCCGACAGGCCAGAAGGGATATGAGAGGTAAGACGAATGATCCCTGGGGGTAAGAAATCCGTGGTGCGCGGGATGCCTTTGAGCCTGGACGGGAACGGCGTGACCAGCGAGAAAGGCCCGCGCGGCTGAACACCGCCGGACATCGAAAACCCGGACCGCGGCGGGTCCGCCGCCCCCGCGCGCTCAGGCCACCGCGGAACCGGGCTGCGCGGGCGGGATCCCGAGAGCGGAGGCGTCCCCGGCGGGAAGGCCGGACGCGGGAAGGCCGGACACGGAAAGATCCGAGGCCAGAAGATCCTGCGCGGCGAGGCCCTGGTCGGGGACGTCCTGGGCGAGCAGGTCCCGCGCGGAGACCTCGCCGGCGGGCGGAAGGTCCTGCGCGGCGGCGAGGAAGCGGGCGATGTGCGAGTAGACCTTGCGGGCCTCGGGGACGACGTCGGCGAGAATGGCGAAGACGTGCGGCATACGGGGCCACTCCTCGTACGTGACCGGCACCCCGGCCGCGCGGGCCCGCTCGGCCACCCGGCGGCCCTCGTCGCGCAGGACCTCGGTGGAGCCGGTGACGACCATCAGCGGTGGCAGACCGGTGTAGTCACCGAGGACCGGGGAGAGCAGGGGGTCATGGGGGTCGAGACCGGCCGTCCAGCGGCGGGCGAGCCAGTCGACGCGGCCGGCCGGGATCAGCGGGTCGAGCGTCCGGTTGACCGTGCGGGGCGCACCGGTGAGATCCGTCCACGGCGACAGGCACACGGCGGCGGCCGGCAGCGGCATGCCCTGGTCGCGAAGCGCCAGGAGCGTGGCCAGGGTGAGGTGGCCGCCGGCCGAGTCCCCGCCGAAGACGATGTCGGCGGGGTCGTAGTCCTGCTCCAGCAGGCACCGGTAGGCGGCGATCGCGTCCGCGAGTGCCTCGGCCGGCCTGTGCACCGGGCCCTGGCGGTAGTCGACCGCCAGCACCGGCCGCCGGGCCGCGGCCGACAGGCGCCAGGTGATCGGCCGGTGGGTGACCGGGGAGCAGGCGAAGTAGCCCCCGCCGTGGAAGTAGAGCAGGACCTTGCGCTCGTCGAGCTCCTCGCCCGCGCGGACCCACTCTCCCGGACACGGCCCGGCCTCGTCGGGTGTCACACGTACATGGACGGGCAGGCGGAGCGGAACCCTGCCCGCCAGAGCCACGATGCGCGAGGCCGCGACGAAACCGATGTCGGTTCTCAGCAGCAGCTGGGAGGCGGGTTTGAAGGTGCCGCGCATGATCGCGTTGAGGGTCGCGGCCTGCCAGCTGAAGGGGTAGGCCGGACTGACGTCCATATCTATCTCATGACGCATGGGGGACCTCCACAAAAGGACATTCCCCTCATAACATACTTTTATCGGCGATTCTACATATCGGGCAGATTGCAACTATGTATCGCATCGGTATACAACACGCTGGAGGCATGACCGGACCCAGGTGAAATCCCGGCGAAAGCCCGACATCAGACCGGCCACCACACGCCGCCCGGATCCCACGACCGGCTCGCACCCGCTCATCGCCAAAAATCCATTGCCCCGCCCCAGAGCACCCAGGAGGATGGGAGGGCCGCTCTGACGCCCACCGGGAGGCAGCCTTCCTGCTCTACGCGCGTATCGCCGGATACGGCTTCCGCCGCCACTCCACCTACCGCGCCGCCGCCGTCGCCGGAGCCTTCACCAACACCGTCTTCGGCATCCTCCGCGCCTACGTCCTGATCGCCCTCTGGCAGGCCCGCCCCGGCCTCGCCGGGTACGACCTCGCCGACGCCGTCACCTTCTGCTTCCTCAGCCAGGCGTTCATCGGCCCCATGCAGGTCTTCGGCGGCGGCCTGGAACTCTCCGAACGCGTGCGCAGCGGAGACGTGGCCCTGGACCTGGTCCGCCCCGCCTCCCTGCAGATGTGGAGCCTCGCCGACGACCTCGGCAGGGCCGCGTACCTCCTCCTGCTACGCAGCCTGCCGCCGACGGCGGTCGGCGCCGCGCTGTTCGGCCTCGTCGCGCCGGCCGACCCGGTGACCTGCCTCTCCTTCACAGCCGGCCTCATCCTGGGAGTGATCGTCAGCTTCGCCCTGCGCTACCTGGTGGCACTGTCCGCCTGCTGGGTGGTCGACGACCGGGGCGTGCAGTCGCTGTCACTGGTGACAACGCTCTTCTTCAGCGGCATGGTCCTGCCACTGAACCTCTTCCCCGGCTGGCTCGGCACCCTGGCCGAGGCGCTCCCGTGGTCGGCCATGGTGCAGGTACCCGCCGACCTCTACCTCGGCAAGCGAGACGTCCTGGAAGCCCTGGGGTTCCAGCTCGCCTGGGCGGTGGCACTACTGGCCCTGGGAGCCCTGGCCACGCGCGCCGCCCGCAGGAAGGTCGTGATCCAGGGTGGTTGACGGCGCGCGGAGGACCACCGGGACGAGCGGCCGATGGTGAGGACCTACCTCCTGCTGGCCTGGACCTGGCTGAGAGCCTCGGCACAGTACCCGGGGCCACTGATCATGATGGTGCTGGGCTCGTTCGCGGTCAACGCGCTGGACGTGGCGGCGATCTTGGTGATCTTCGAGCACACCGGGTCGCTGGGCGGCTTCGGCCTGGCCGAGGTGATGTTCCTGTACGGCACCTCCGGCCTGTCCTTCGCCCTGGCCGACATGCTCTTCGGCAACGTCGACCGGCTCAGCCAGCACATCAGGAGCGGCAGCTTCGACACCATGCTGATCCGCCCGGCGAGCGCCTTCACCCAGATGGCCGTCGACCGCTTCAGCGTGCACCGCTTCGGCAGGACGGCACAGGCCGCCGTCGTGCTCGCCGTCGCCCTGCCCCAGCTCGGCCTCGCCTGGAGCAGGATCTGGATGATCCCGCTGATGATCCTGTGCGGGGTCGTCATCTTCGCCTCGGTCTTCACCCTCGGCGGCGCCATGCAGTTCCTGCTGACCAACGCCCCCGAGGTGGCCAACGCCTTCACCTACGGCGGCAGCACCCTCACCCAGTACCCGCTGAGCGTCTACGGCTCCGAACTCGTCAAGGGCGTCACCTTCGTCGTGCCGCTGGCGTTCGTGAACTGGCAGCCCGCGCTGTTCGTGCTCGACCGCGAGGACCCCTTCGGCCTGCCGTACTGGCTCCGTTTCGCCTCGCCCCCAGCGGCCGTCGCCCTGGCCGCCGTCGCCGCCCTGGCCTGGCGGGCGGGCATCCGCCGCTACCGCTCGACGGGAAGTTGACACATGATCGAACTCGACCGGGTCGGCCGCTCGTTCACCGTGGGCCGCCGCAGGGCCAAAAAGACCGTGCACGCCGTACGGGATCTGTCGTTCAGCGTGGAAGCAGGGGAGTTCGTCGGCTACCTCGGCCCCAACGGCGCGGGCAAGTCCACGACCATCAAGATGCTCACCGGCATCCTGGCGCCGACCTCCGGCAGCATCCGGGTGGCCGGGCTCGATCCGACGCGCCGCCGCACCGCGCTGGCACGCAGGATCGGGGTGGTGTTCGGCCAGCGGACGACCCTGTGGTGGGACCTGCCGCTGCGGGACAGTTTTGAACTGATCCGACACCTTTACAAAGTAGATCAAAAAGACTTCCGGCGACGGCTGACCGAGCTGACCGAACTCCTCGGCCTCGCCGGCTTCATGGGCACTCCGGTCCGCCAGCTCAGCCTCGGCCAGCGCATGCGCGGCGACATCACCGCCGCGCTCCTGCACGACCCCGCCGTGCTGGTGCTCGACGAGCCCACGATCGGCCTGGACGTGGTCAGCAAGGCCGCCATGCGCGACTTCCTGCTCCGCCTCAACGCCGAACGCGGCACCACCGTCCTGCTCACCACCCACGACCTGGGCGACATAGAGAAGCTCTGCCGCCGCGTCATGCTGATCGACCGCGGCAGCCTGGCCTTCGACGGCACCCTCGACGACCTGCGCGCCACCGCCCCAGGGGAGGCCTCCATGGAGGATGTGGTCGCCCGCCTCTACTCCGCCTGACCTCCGGGAAGGCCGGTGGCCGGAAGCTCAGCGATAGTCCTGCTCGCCGGATTCCTCGTACTCCTCCTCGTCCCGGAACCGCGGCGCCCAGCGGGAGGGCATCAGCACCGGCAGGAACAGCAGGACGCCGAGGAGGGCGTAGACACCGGTGGTCAGCAGCAGGCCCATGCCGCGACCCGCCTGCAGGAGCAACGGGTGGAAGGTGGGGTCGTCGGGAACCAGCCCCATGGCGCGGCGAACGTCCAGGGCGTAGACCACGGTCCAGGCCAGCAGCACCATCGACGGGACGAAGGTGGCCAGCGGGGAGACCCGGCCGGCGACCACCAGGCCGACCAGGAGGCCGATCGCGGCCATCACCCCGAGGGCGATCCAGACCTTCGAGCCGCTCTCCGCGGGAACGGGAAGGGGCGCCAGGCTCGCCCCCGCCTCCTGCACCGCCCAACCGGCGCCGAAGAGCAGCACCGCCGCCATAACCAACCCGACAAGCACCCCAAAAACGTGCCGCATCCCTACCACCTTGGATTGAAGGATCTGTCAGGATCGCGGCCACCATAGCGACAAAAATCTTAAAACGGCAGACATCTCAGAGGCGTGAGAGCATATGGGGCACCATGCGCGCCCGTCTCCCATTACGCCTCACGCGCGCGGCCGCCTTCTCGGCCGTCTGCGTGACGCTCGCCGTCCTCGGCCACGTGGTCGCGGGCGGTTCCGGGCCGGAGCCGTGGGCGGTGGCGAGCGGCGCAGCCGCGGTCATGGCGGTGAGCGTGCTGCTCGCCGGGCGCGAGCGGTCCACCGTGGCGATCAGCACCGTGCTGTCCGTCCTGCAACTGTCCTTGCACGAGTTGTTCCTCCTCGGTGACGCCACCGGGATTCCAGTGGCCCCGCACCCGCACGTCAGGGGGCTGGGCGAGAGTCTCGGCATGCTCGTCGCGCACCTCACCGCGACACTGGTCACCGGATGGTGGCTGGCCCGCGGCGAGACCGCCCTGTGGGCGCTGCTCCGCTCGGCCCGGCACCGCCTCGGCGCGATGTTCCGGCTGCTGCGGCTCCCGGCCGCGGCCGCGGCTCCGCCGCGTCCCGCCCGCACCCCGGTCACGCCCGTCTTCGCGCGCGCCGTTCTCCGTCACTCCGTCAGCCGGCGTGGTCCTCCACTCCCCGCCGCCTGACCCACCCCCGAAATCCTGAAATCCCGAAGTGGAGAACCCCCATGCCGCTTTCCCATGCCCGCCGTCTGGCCACCGTCACCGCCGGTGTCACCGCCCTCACCCTCGGTCTCGCCCTGCCCGTCCTCGCGCACGTCACCATCAATCCCAACAGCGCCCAGCAGGGCGGCTTCACCAAGGTCGCCTTCCGGGTCCCGAACGAGCGTGACGACGCCTCCACGAACAAGCTGGAGGTGACCTTCCCCGTCGACCACCCGCTGGCGTTCGTCTCGGTCAAGCCGGTACCCGGCTGGAAGGTCAAGGTGGTCGAGGGCAAGCTGCCCAAGCCGGTCACCACCGAGTACGGCGAGCTCACCGAGGCGGTCACGAAGGTCATCTGGTCGGGCGGAAAGATCGAACCCGGCCAGTTCCAGGAGTTCGAGGTGTCCATGGGCAAGCTGCCCACCGATACCGACCAGCTCATCTTCCCCACCACCCAGACCTACACCGGCGGCGAGGTCGTCAAGTGGGCGGACGAGCCCAAGACCGACGGTTCCGAGGCCGAGCGTCCGGCCCCGGTGCTGAAGCTCACCCCCGCCTCCGCCGAGGGTGACGGTCACGGCGCCGCCGCCTCCGCGACGCCGTCGGCCGTGGCCGTACCGGCCGCGCCCTCGGTGGCCCCCGCCGCCTCCGCGTCCGAGGGCTCGGACGGAACCGCCCGCCTGCTCGGCGGGGCCGGCCTGGTGCTCGGGCTCGTCGGGACCGTGGTCGGCGCCCTCGGCCTGCGCCGCGGCGGCCGCGCCTCCTGATCCAGTGCGAGACGGCCCCGGAGAGCAGCTTTCCGGGGCCGTCTCGTGTGCTCCGGCGGAACGGGCGAGTCAACGATCTTGCCGGCGAGTCGAGTACGCCACCGTACTCGACTCGCACCCGAGCGACCTGCGCCACCGCGAGCTCGCCCTGGTCTGGCACGAGAGCCTGCGGCGGGCGGGCGTGGCCGCGCCTGAGCTCAGGCGGTGATGTCCTTGCCGGTGAAGCGCGCCCAGGCGATGGAGCAGAAGACCGCGGCGTAGGCGGCGAAGACCAGCAGGCCCTGCCCCATGTCGCCGGTGGCCACCGGGTCCCGCAGAACGCCGTCGAAGCCGCTCCACCACTCGGTGAGCAGGTACGGCTGGAGCGCGGACAGCTGCGGAACGGCCCGCAGGACCTGGGCCACGATGACGATGACCACTGTCGAGGCGATGGCTCCGACGGACACCTCGGTCAGAGTCGACAGGGCCAGTGCGATGGCGGCCAGGGCCGCCATGCCGGCGGTGACGTACAGCACGACGACGCCGATCCGCAGCACCCCGTCGAGGAAGGGGATCGTCCCTCCCGACAGCAGCGTGATCGGGCCCGCCGGGAACAGCACCAGGCCGGCCAGGAGCGCGGACAGCGCCACCGCGGTGACGGCGGCCAGGCAGAAGAGGACCACGGTGGCGTACTTGACCGCCAGCAGGCGGGTCCGGCCCGCCGGGGCCGCGAGCAGGTAGCGCAACGTGCCGATGCCCGCCTCCCCCGCGATCGAGTCCCCCGCGACGATCGCGACGGAGACCGGCAGCATCAGCTGCACCAGCAGCGAGAGCGCGGCGAAGGTGAGGAACAACCCGTTCCCGGTGATCTGCTCGAAGATCGCCGGAGCACCGGTCCCGTCCCCGCCGGTCCCGGCGAACATCCGCAGCGCGATGCCGATCAGCACCGGGATCACGGTGAGCACCCCGAGCATGGCGAGGTTTCTGGGCCGCCGGAACGTCAGGCCGACCTCCGAGCCGAGCAGCCGCAGCCACGCCCTGGGGGCGCTCACCGCCCGCGGCGGGGGAATCGGGCGCCCACCGGCGACCTGACCCGCCGTCATGACCGGGTCCCTCCCCTGGGCCGGGTCCTGGTCAGGGATGGCGCGTGTGACGTTCTCGGTGGACACGGCTTCCTTTCCGCTAACCGTCGACATCGAATCCCTCCCCGGTCAGGCCCACGAACACGTCCTCAAGAGTGGGTCGCTGGACGGCCAGGCCGCGGACGGCGACGCCACCGGTGACCAGCGCGGCGCATACCTGCTCCGGCAGGCCGGCTCCCAGCGCCGCGCTGACGTCGCCGTCACCGAGACGGATCTCCGGCAGGCCGAGCCCGGCGAGCACCGCCGCCGCCTCCTCGATGTCGGGGGTCTCCACCCGGATCCTGACCGTCTCCGATGCCCTCAGGTCGGCGATGGGTCCCTGCGCGACCAGCCGTCCGGCCCGCATGACCGCGACGTGGGAGCACATCTGCTCCACCTCCGCCAGCAGGTGGGAGGAGACGAAGACGGTGGTCCCCTCGGCGGCGATCTCCTTGACCAGGCCGCGCACCTCACGGGTGCCCTGCGGGTCCAGCCCGTTGGTCGGCTCGTCGAGGATCAGCAACTCCCTGGGGCCGAGCAGGGCGGCGGCGATGGCCAGCCGCTGGCGCATGCCGAGCGAGTAGGCCCGGTAGCGCTTGCCCGCCGCGGCGGCCAGGCCCACCCGTTCCAGCGCGAGTCCGATCCTGGCCGAGACGGTGCGCGGGTCGGCCGACGGGTCGGCGGCGTCATAGCGGCGCAGGTTCGCCTCGCCCGACAGGTAGGGGTAGAAGGCCGGCCCTTCGACCAGCGCTCCCACCCTCGACAGCACGCCGCCCACCCCGCCGGGCATCGGCGTGCCGAGCAGCCGCCACTCGCCCGCCGTCGGCGCCACCAGGCCGAGCAGCATGCGGATGGTGGTGGTCTTGCCCGAGCCGTTGGGGCCCAGGAAGCCGAACACCGACCCGCTGGGCACGGCGAGGTCGAGGGCGTCCACGGCCACCTGCCCGCTCCCGAACCGCTTGGTCAGCCCGCTGGTGACGATGGAGAGCTCCGCGCCGGGCGCCTCTCTCCGGGCACCGCCCCCCGGATCCCCGACACGGGATCCGGGGACGTCCACCGCGAGCCCGGCGTCTGTCGGCATCCGGCTCATTTCCGACCGGCCGCCTCGGACAGTTTCTCCGGGGTGACGGCGCCGACCAGCAGGCGGCCGTCGTCGGTCAGCAGCGCGGAGACCAGCTTGGTCTGGATGACCTTGCCGCTGCCCCAGGTCCCACTGATCGGCTTGGCCGACTTCAGCAGGGCGTCGCCGATCGCGCCGACGCCCGCTCCCGCGGATTCCCCGCCCTGGCCCGATCCCTGGCCGGTGAGTTCCTGCTCGGAGACGGGGATCACCGCGACCGTGGTCCAGCCGTCGCCGACGGTGCTGATCTCGCCCCTGAGCTTCTCCGCGTCCTCGAGGTTCTCGTCCTGCTCCGGCCGCTGCTCCTTGAGGATCTCGGCGATCGACGTCTCCTCGACCTTGGCGCCCGCGGGCGGGGTGAAGGTGAAGTTCTCCGCGGCGGGCGGGGAGAAGGTGACCGAGGTGAAACCGACCTCGAAGGCTGGCTCGGTCGCGCTCCTGGCGTAGACCTGGACCCGCAGCGGGACCAGGGTCTCCCCGTCCAGCGCCAGCTTGACCTCCTTGACCAGGGACGAGGTGTCCTTGGGCGCGAACGCGAGCTGGTAGGCCGCGCGGTCGGCGACCTTCTCGGTGTTGCTCACAGTGACCACCGTGTCGGCACCGACCCGCTGCAGCAACTGCTGGGCGAGCTGCTGCGGCGTGGTCGCCGTGGGCAGCGCCTCGTGGGCGCGGGCCGCCTCCTCGCCCTGTTCCCCGCTCCCGGCCTTGACCCGGGTGGCCTTGTTCTCGTCGCTCTGCCACAGCCAGATCTGGTCGCCGTTGGTGATCAGGTCGGTCTCGCTCATCCGGCCGGGAAGGGCGAAGCGGACCTTGTCCGCCCCTCCGTACCAGACCCTGAGCTCGTGCGAGCCCGAGAGCAGGGCGACGGGCGAGGACCCGCCCATGCCCGGCACCTCCGGCAGTCCCGGCAACCCGAGTGAGGCGGTCTGCATGACGGTGCCCGACATGGGTTTCAACCCGGCGCGGCCGGCCTGGGCCGCGCTCGCGAGCAGTTGCTCGGCGGTACGCTCGGGCAGGACGGGATCCCCCTGGACGGCGGCGATGACCGGCCCGGCTCCGATGGCTCCGGCGATCACCGCGATCGTGGCGGCCGGCACGGCCCACCTCACCGCGCGTCCACGTCTCGCTCGTTCTGACATCTCATTCCTCCACGCTATGCCGTCAGTGCCTGTGAACAGCAGCCTGCGGGACGGCTCCTGTGCCGAGGCTGAGACAGACTGAGAGGGCTCACAGGATTCTCAGCCACCTCTCAGGCCGGGTGGTCGAGGATGGGAACGTCCAAGGTGAGAGAAGAGGTGGATCATGCGGGTTCTCGTCGTGGAGGACGAGCGGCGGATGGCCGCGGCCCTGCGGCGGGGGTTGCAGGCCGAGGGGTTCGTGGTCGACCTCGCGCACGACGGGGAGGACGGCCTCCACCAGGCCAGGCACGGCGAGTACGACGTGATGGTGCTGGACATCATGTTGCCCAGGATCTCCGGCTACAACGTCTGCAAGCAGCTGCGGGCGGAGGAGAACTGGGTGCCGATCCTGATGCTGTCGGCCAAGGACGGCGAGTACGACATGGCCGACGGGCTCGACCTCGGTGCCGACGACTACCTGACCAAGCCGTTCTCGTACGTGGTGCTGGTGGCCAGGCTGAGGGCGCTGCTGCGGCGCGGCGCGCACCGGCGCCCGTCCGTGCTGAGGGCCGGAGACCTGGCACTGGATCCGGCGCGGCGGCGCGTCACCAGGGGCGAGACGCCGGTGGAGCTGACGCCCAGGGAGTTCGCGCTGCTGGAGTTCCTGATCCGCCACCACGACGAGGTGGTATCCAAGACGGAGATCCTGGAGCACGTCTGGGACACCTTCGACACCGACCCCAACGTGGTCGAGGTCTACGTCGGCTATCTGCGGCGCAAGATCGACGTGCCGTTCTCCAGGAACGCGCTGCAGACGGTGCGGGGAGCGGGATACCGGCTGGCCGGCGACGGTGGCTGAGATGGCGGCTGCTCCCGCGCCCCGGCCCCGCCAGGCTCCTCCGGCCGACCCGCCCCCGGCGACCGGCGCGACAGCGGGGGGAAGGCGTCGCGCGGTCGGCCTGTGGCGGCGCCGGAGCCTGCGCTTCCGGCTGACCGCGGTCGCCTCGGCCGTGCTGGCGGTGGCACTCGCGGTCTCGGCGTACGTGATGATCGGCGTGCTCCGCAACGCGCTGCTGAGCACCATCGACGACTCGATCTACCAGCGGGCCAGGGAGACGGTCTCGCTGGCCGACGCCGAGCGGCTGCCCAACGAGGTGACCTCCCCGGACGGCACGCTCCTGCAGGTGATCGACGGCGCGGGGCGGATCACCCACACCACCGCCGGCACCGACCGGCTGGTGCCGCTGCTGAACGCCGCCGACCGGGCCGAGGCGATCTGCGCGGCCGAGGCGCGTTTCCTGGACGGGAAGCCGTACGGCATCCCGCACGTGCTGCGAGTCCGGGTGCTCAGTGCCGACGGGGGAAGGACGGTGATCGCGGCGCGCCCCTTCAGCGAGGTGCAGACCAGCATCTCCACGGCCGGGCACGTGCTGCTCGTCGGCACGCCGCTGCTGCTGATCCTGCTCGCCGGGGTCAGCTGGGTGATCATCGGCGGGACCCTGCGGCCGATCACGGCACTGCGCCGGGGCGCGGAGGAGATCACCGACACCGCTCGCTCCCATCGCCTGCCGGTGCCCGAGGCACGCGACGAGGTGCACAGTCTGGCCACGACGCTGAACGCGATGCTGGCCCGGCTGGAGAAGGCGGACATCCGGCAGCGTGCCCTGGTCTCGGACGCGGCGCACGAGCTGCGCAGCCCGCTGGCGAGCATCCGGCTCCAGTTGGAGGTGGCGCTCGGCCATCCCGGAGGGCAGGACTGGCAGGAGACGGCCGAGGGCGTGCTGGAGGACACCATGCGCCTGTCCCGGCTGGCCGAGGACCTGCTCGCGCTGGCCCGCCTGGACGAGCGCGGCGGCACACCGGCGCGCAGGGAGCCGGTGGAACTGGACCAGCTGGTCCAGCAGACCGTCGAGCGGTACGGCCAGGCCGTCACTGTGAAGATCGACGACGGCCCGATGGTGACGACGGGGGACGCGCTGGATCTGGGACGGGTGCTGGTCAACCTGGTCGACAACGCGCTGCGGCACACCCGCACCGTTGTGCGGGTCGAGTTGCGGGACGAGGGAGCCGACGCCGTGCTGACCGTCACCGACGACGGGCCCGGCATTCCCGAGCCCGACCGGGAGCGGGTGTTCGACCGGTTCACCCGGCTGGACAGCGCGCGCAGCCGCGACGAGGGCGGGGCCGGCCTTGGCCTGGCGATCGTGCGCGAGACGGTGCACGCCCACGGCGGCGCGGTCCACCTGGAGGACGCCTCACCCGGTCTCCGGGCGGTTGTGCGGCTTCCCCTGTCCTGAGCGGGGCCTGTCAACCGTCTCCTTGCCACCGGATTCCCCGGCGCCACGATCCGTATGATCCTGGGGTACTCCCCTGCGGCCTCTGCGGGCCGCGTCCCTTCCGGCACGCGAGCCGTGCGAGCCGTCCCCCCGAGGAGACCGATGAGCCTGCCTGACAAGGGCCGCAGCACCGAGGAACTGCTCGCCGAGATCACCCGCCTCAAGCGGGACGACCTGCCGGTGCGCGGCGGCAAGGTGACCGCGTACGTCTACGACACCGGGCGCCCCGAGGTGCACGAGGCCGCCGCCAGGGCCTACTTCGAGATGCTTGAGGTCAACACCCTCGACCCGACGGCGTTCCCCAGCGTCGTGGAGATGGAGAAGCAGGTCGTCGGCGCGGTCGCCGAGCTGCTCGGCGGGGGTTGCGGCATCTTCACCAGCGGCGGCACCGAGTCGATCATGCTGGCGGTGAAGGCGGCCCGGGACTCCGGGAAGACCGAGGGCCGCCCCCGGATGGCGGTCCCGGTGACCGCGCACCCGGCCTTCCACAAGGCCGCGCACTACCTGGGGGTCGTGGTGGACGCGGTGCCGGTGGACCCGGTGACCTTCCGGGCCTCCCCCGCGGCCGTCGAGGCCGCGATCAGCGAGGACACCGTCCTGGTGGTCGCCTCGGCTCCGTCCTACCCCCAGGGCGTGATCGACCCGATCTCCGAGATAGCCGCGATCGCCGCCGCGCGCGGCGTGCCATGTCACGTGGACGCCTGCGTGGGCGGGTGGCTGCTGCCGTGGCTGCGCGAGGCCGGGGCGAGTGTTCCGCCCTTCGACCTGTCGGTTCCCGGGGTCACGTCTCTCTCGTGCGACCTGCACAAGTTCGGCTACTCCCCCAAGGGCGCGTCGGTCGTGCTGTTCGCCGACCCGGCACTGCGGCGCCGGGCGTACTTCGCCTCGGCGTCGTGGCCCGGCTACACGGTGATCAACGCCACGGTGCAGAGCTCGAAGTCCGCCGGCCCGCTGGGCGGCGCGTGGGCCACCTTCCAGGCCCTGGGCAGGGAGGGCTACCTGGAACTCGGCCGCACCACCCTGGCGGCGGCCCGCATGCTCCGCGAGGGCATCGCGAAGATCCCGGGGCTGCGGGTGCTCGGCGACCCCGAGTCCGCGCTGGTCGCCTTCGGCTCGGACGAGGTGGACGTGTTCGTACTGTCCGACGAGGCCAGGAAGCGGGGGTGGTTCCTGCAGCCGCAGCTGTCGTACGCGGGTATCCCGGCCAACATCCACATCACGGTGACCGGGGTGACCCTGCGGGGTGTCGAGGCGATGCTGGAGGTGATCGCGGAGGCGGCGGAGGCGGCCCGCGGGCGCGGCCCCGCGCGGTTGCCCGAGGGGCTGGTGGAACTGATCGCGGAACTGGACCTGGACACGCTGGACGACGAGACCTTCGGCGAGCTGGCGGCCTCGGTCGGGGTGGATCTGGGCGGTTCCGGCCAGCCGGAGATGGCCGTGGTCAACGCCGTCCTGGACGCCCTTCCCGCCGACCGCCGGGAGGCGATCCTGATCCGCTTCCTGTCGGTCATCTACTCCTGACGCGCCGCGTCATCGCCGGAGCCTGGCGACGGTCGCCAGGGCGGCGCGGGCGGACGCGGCGTCGTGGACCCGGAACACCCGGGCGCCCTGCCAGGCGGAGACCGCCAGCGTGGCCATGGTTCCCGCGTGGCGCTCGTCCACCGGGAGCCCGCCGAGGGTCTCACCGACGAAGTCCTTGTTGGAGACCGCGACGAGCACCGGCCAGCCGGTGCCGACCATCTCGTCCAGGCGACGGCTGATCTCCAGGGAGTGCCAGGTGTTCTTACCGAAGTCGTGCGCCGGGTCGATGAGGATCGACTCCCTGGACACTCCCGCGGCGACGGCGCGTTCGGCGAGGTCGACGGTGTAGCCGATGACGTCGGCGACCACGTCGGCGTAGGCGATGCGGTGCGGGCGGGTGCGGGGGGCGACCCGTCCCGCGTGCGCGCAGACCAGGCCGATGCCGTGCTTGGCCGCGACGGATGCCAGGTTGGGGTCGACCCCGCCCCAGGTGTCGTTGAGCAGGTCGGCGCCCGCCTCCGCGACGACCTCGCCGACCTCCGCACGCCAGGTGTCGACGCTGATGATGAGCCGGGGGTGGCGCCGCCTGACCTCGGCGACCAGGTCGGCCACCCTGCGGATCTCCTCCGCGGGGTCGACCTCGTCACCGGGACCCGCCTTGACGCCGCCGATGTCGACGATGTCCGCGCCTCCGGCGACGGCGCCGTCCACCGCCTCCAGGGCCGCCGCGAAACCGTAGGTCCTTCCCCGGTCGAAGAAGGAGTCGGGGGTGCGGTTGACCACCGCCATGATCGCGAACTCACCGGGCCGGAACTCACGGCCTCGCAGGTGCAGAGTAGTCATCGAGACCGAGCCTATAGCCCGGTGTCGGAGAGGACGGCGCTCCCACCTGCGCCGCCTCTGGGGGAAACTTGGGGAAAACTGACGAGCCTCGGGGCTCCTACGCGGCCGACCCACTTTCGGCCACGGACAGGAACTCCTGGGCGATGGCGGGCAGCCGCCGTCGCGCGTGAACGATGGCGATCACCCGGCGGACCGAGGGATCGAGGGTGCGGACCACGAGTCCGGCGCGGGCGGCCTGCTCGGCCATCCCCCGGTACCAGAGCATCGAGGCCGTACCCGAACGGACGGTGCTCAGCCAGTTGCCTCGCTCGTCGAGCTGCGTCGCCACCACGGGGGCCACACCGTGCTTGGCGAAGAGCGCGTCGAACTCCCTGCGCCGGGAGCTGCCGGGAACCGGCAGTACCAGGCGCATGCCGTTGAGTCTCCTCACCGGCACCGGGTCGGGCAGGTCCACGCCGGGCGGGGAGATCAGCACGATCTCCTGGCGCTCCAGCGGGTGGCTGACCAGATCGGTGGGGACGGGCAGGTCCGTCAGGCCGAGGTCGGCCCGCTGGTCCCTGATGGCGCTCACCACGCCGTCCCGCCCGTCACAGCGGACAATCTGAATGCGTACCCCGGGGTGTTCCGCGGTGTACGCGGGGAGAAGGCGTCCGGCCAGCCCCGGTTCGAGGCTGGGTATCGAGGCGATGCGGAGCTCCGCCTCGGAGGTGTGGCCGTGCGTGGACAGTGCCTCGATCTCGCGAACGGCATCGAGTGCCTCCCTGGCCAGCTTGACCACCCGGCGCCCCTGTGCCGTGACGACCACGCCACGTCCGGAACGCGCGAACAATGTCATCCCGAGCTCTCGTTCCAGATCCCTGATCGCACGGGAGAGCGCGGGTTGTGCGATGTACAGCGATCTGGCCGCGTCGGTCATGGTGCGATGCTCCGCCGTCGCGACCACATAGCGGAGCTGCTGCAGATTCATGACTTGAAGCTAGGTCACGAGCCCCGGATCGGTCCGGCACATCGCGGAGATCACCTCGGCTGATTTCGGAATGTAATCGAACGCAGCGACATCCGTGACGGATGATAAATCAGTATGCTTACGCCCCAAATTTGGCAAAGGTCCGGGCCTGTAGCGCAGACCGGGGGCTCAGGTTCGCGGGGAGACAGCTTGGCAGCCAGCGAACGACCCCCTCCGCCGACGACGGACAGACCACATCCGGCACCACCCGTAAGGGCGGCTCAGGGCCGCCCTCGGCCTGCACCGCACCGGCCCGGGAAACCCCGCCCCCACCTCGCGGCACCCCCGTGACCAGGGTTTTCCGGTGAGCGACGACCGGCACCCGCACCGGCCGCGAGAAGAACGGGGCATGGCGGTGCGACATCCGGCCGGCACCGGCCCCGTACTGGCGTCATAGGTTAAGAGACCATTTACCGTAGATTGGCTATCTGTCTGTCATGTCCAGGTATGGGGACTAGAATCCTGGCAAATTCCGTTCAATCGGGGAGCCTTGGCTGTTTTGCCAGGTGGACCGGGGCAAAACGTAGTAGGAAGCGGTGTGACGATGCACCTTGGGCAAGACTCGGGGGATCTCGCCGGCGAAAGCGGGAAACGGCGCCCCCGGCGCCGCGGCGGGAGCCGCGGCGGGGGCTCCGGGGCGGGCTCCGGTGCGAGCCACGGCGGCGCGCAGGGTCCGGCCGAAACGCAGGCCCCCCCTCCCGCGCCTCAGGTCCACAACGTGTCCGACGGCGCCCAGGGTGCCCCCGGCGGGCGGGGGACGCTCCCCCCGCAGGCTCAGCCCGGCACGCAGGGTCTCTCCGACGGACAGGAGACGCTTCCTCCACAGGGCACGCGCGACGGGCAGGGGACACCCCTCTCGCCCGCCGGGGCGGGTCCGGGGCCCGCCGGACCGTCCCGCCCGGCCGGGGGACGGCCCCGCTTCGCCAGGCCGCTGACGGTCGGCGCGCTCATCGGCTGGACCGCGCTGTCGGTGATCCTCCCCGGTGCGGCGCACCTGCGATCGGGGCGCCGCCGCGTCGGATACATTCTGCTAACGATCTTCGGCGCGTTACTGCTCGCCGTCCTGGTCGGCGCGCTCATCCTCAGCGGCGAGGGGAACGCGGGCTTCGTCGCCCGGGACAGCACACTGATGACCGGGGCGGCCCTGGCCATCGCCGGCGCGATCGCCTGGTTCCTGCTGGTGCTCTTCTCCTACATCTCCCTGGGACCGCAAAGGCTCAGCGGCAGGGGACAGATCGTGTCGGGCATCGCGGTGGGCGTGCTGTGCGTGTCAGTGATGGCGCCGTTCGCGTTGACCGCGAGCACCGTGCTGACCCTCAAGGAGGCGGCCAACACCATCTTCGAGAGCAACGCGGGCAATCCCACCGCCGCCCCCGTCAAGCACGAGGATCCGTGGGGCGGGCGCGATCGGGTGAACTTCCTGCTCATCGGCGGCGACGGGGCCGGGAACCGGGAAGGCGTGCGGACCGACAGCATGAACGTGGCCAGCGTGCACGTCGCGACCGGCAACACCGCCATGTTCAGCCTTCCCCGTAACCTCCAGCACGTCCGCTTCACACCGGGCACCCCGCTCGCCAAGCAGTTCCCCAACGGCTTCATGCGCGAGTTGCCGAACGGCGGCCTGCTCAACGAGGTCTGGCAGTACGCCGAGGACCACCCCGAGGTCGTGCCCGGCAAGAAGACGGGGCAGCGAGGCCCCGCGGCGCTCATGGACGCCATCGGCTACACGCTCAACCTGAAGATCGACTACTACGCCCTGGTGAACATGTACGGCTTCGCTCACCTGGTCGACGCCATCGGCGGCCTGAAGATCAAGGTGGAGCACGACGTCCCGTGGGGCGGCCTCTACGGCACCGCCGGGACCATCAAGGCCGGATACCAGAAGCTCACCGGCGAGGAGGCGCTCTGGTACGGGCGTTCCCGCGTCGGCAGTGACGACTTCTCCCGGATGGCCCGCCAGCGCTGCGTCATCGGCGCCTTCGCCCAGCAGGCCACCCCCTCGGTGGTGCTCACCAACTTCGCCAAGATCGCAGGTGTGGCCAAGAAGTCCGCCAAGACCGACATTCCCCGCGAGTTGCTTGAGCACATCACCGAACTGGGGTTGAAGGTCAAGGACGCCAGGATCGTCAGCCTCCAGTTCGTGCCGCCGGAGTTCTACACCGGCTCGCCGGACTGGCAGAAGATCCGTACCGCGACCGCCAGGACGCTGCGCCAGTCGGTGCGGCCCGCCCGCCGCCCCCAGGCCGCGGGTGTGACCGCCTCCCCCGGCGCGAGCGGCGCGACGCCCACCGCCACGCCCAAGCCCTCCAGGAGCACGGCGGTCCAGCCGAGCAACACCCCCACCCAGAACGGCAAGTCCGCCCAGTCCCTGGACGAGGCCTGCGGGTTCTGACCGCGGATCACCCCGCGCGGTACGGCCGGTCCTCCCCGGGGAGGACCGGCCGTACCTCTCTGTCGAACCGGCGCCCGCCGGGACCGTCGCGCCCCCGGCTCAGCCGGTCCCGACGGTCCTGGCGGTCCTGGGCAGCAGGGCGAAGGCGCCGAGATAGATCAGGCCCGCCACGATCAGCAGTGCCTGGTAGCCGATGACCAGCGCCAGATACTCCAGGCAGCCGCCGACCATCGCGCCCAGCAGGTTGGCGCCGAAGGACACGGTGGCGTCGGCGGAGTCGGCGAAGCGCTTGGCGAACACCACGTTGGCCGCGAAGATCGGCAGGAACGCCACGACCACGGCGACCACCGCGCGCAGCGGCAGCGGCAGGCCCAGCAGCCAGGAGTTGGGCACCAGCCAGGCCAGGACCAGCCCGGCGAGCAGCACGCCGTACATCACGGGTAGAGACGGCACCCGGAAACGGCGGGTCACCTCCACCGCGGCGAGCACGGCGACCAGCACCCCGCCGAACACGATCGCGTTCACCACCCAGGTGGTGCCGAACAGCAGCGCGAACCCGGTGACGCTCTTGGTCTCCAGCAGCAGGAACGCCACGCCGAGCAGGAAGAGGTCGGCGTACGGGCGCATCCGGCGGTACGGGCCGGCGACGGCGCGGACGGCGAGCAGGCTGACGAGGAGGATCAGCCCGAGGGTGATGATGTAGATCTGCGGGATCGTCTGGTCCTTCAGGTAGAGGAAGGGCCGGTCGTCACCGGTCGGCGGCGGGGTGTCGGCGGTCGCCCCCGCCCACTCGGAGCCGCACCGCTGCGCCTCGGTGGTGAGACCCGCGGTGATCACCGCCTGCTGGCCGGTCTCGCTGACGATGTCGACGCAGGGCTTGTGGCCGAAGGCGGCCTGCATGGTGGAGCCGAGGCGGTCCACCAGCCAGGTCTCGCGGTAGTAGTTGTACATCGAGAAGGCGCCACCGGGCTTGAGGTGGTCCCTGGCGGCCTCCATCGCCTGCTGGGTGAACAGGTAGCTCTCCAGCCGCAGCGAACTCGCCCCGGAGACCAGGGTGAGCGAGTCGGGCAGCGCGAAGAGGATCAGGTCGTACTTGCCGGAGGTCCTCTCCAGGAAGGCGCGGCCGTCGGTGACGTGGGTGGTGACCCGGGGATCGTCGTAGGGCCTGTCCGGGTGGTAGGAGCGTCCGAGTTCGAGCAGCTTGGGGTCGATCTCCACGGCGTCCACGTGCTTGGCGCCCTTGGACAGCGCGATCGACACGTCGGTGCCGCTGCCCGCGCCCACGATCAGCACGTCGTCCAGCTTGCCGGAGGCCGCCCGCTCGTACGGCAGGGCGTACTGGCGCTCCCACTCCAGGCGGCTCTTGGCCGGGGTGGCCTGCTGGTGCGGGATGCCGTTGACCTTGATGTCCATCAGTGGCACGTCGTTCCAGTAGCCGCGCACGTAGGTCACCTTGTAGTAGGGCGACCACAGCGCCCCGGCCGTCAGCGTCTCCATCGCGAGGGCGCCGACGATGACCAGCGACGGGACCAGCAGCGCCACGCGGGCCCAGACCCTGCGGGGCCAGAGCAGCACCGCGTAGGCGATCGCGGCGATCGTGCCCCACACCACCGGGGGCGCGCTGAGGAACGACAGCGCGGTGAACAGCCCGATGCCGCTGAGGCTGCCGATCAGGTCGTAGCGGTAGGCCTCCAGCCGTTCGAGTTCGGGGAAGCACCGCCCGACCAGCTCGGCCGGGCCCATCAGCACGATCGCCGCCGCGGCGAAGATCACCGGCAGGATCAGCCAGGCGGGCGGCCCGCTCTCGCTCAGGCTCGTCCAGTACAGGACGCCCTCGGTCTGGCGGTCCACGGTCACCGGGAAGAACAGCACGACCAGGACCAGGACCGCCAGCACGATCGGCGAGTAGTAGGGCTGCCGGGTGCTGCGCCCCACCCGCAGGAAGCCGAGCCCGATGCCGAGGAAGGATCCCAGCAGGACGAAGTTGGTGAAGTAACTGAGGTGAACGATGTTCGACCCGGTCCACCGGATCAGGGCCAGTTCCAGGAAGAGCATGAAACCACTGGCCACGATCAGCCTGGGACGGGTGCCCAGCCAGTGCGTGTGCCGGACATCGGAATGGGAGGTTGGCGTCGTCTCCGCCGCTGCGGTCATGCCGTCCAACGCTAGTGACCGGTACTCGCTCAGGGAAGGAAATCCACGCCCACCATTTGCACCGATTGGACACTTGAAACCTGATAGGGGGCGGTTTCAACGGCTGGACGCGCTCGAGGTGAATGCAGGAATGTGGTGAAGTCCGATCCCCCCGAGTACCGGTGGTGCACATGCGAGTCCTGCTCCAGCTCCGCCCCTCTCCCGACGTCGTCGCGGCCGTGGCCGACCCCTCGGTGAGCACGGCGGCGGCCGACGTCGCCGACCTGCTGCCCGGGGTCGTCGTGGACCCCTCCTTCTCGCCCGTCGTCGTACCCCGCCCGGTGCCCGGCGCCGGAGGCGACCCGCTCTCGCTCAACCAGCCGCTGACGTTCTCCTTCGCCGCCGACGAGGCCTCCGTCCTGGTCCGCGGGGAGATCTCCGACGACGAGACATCCACCCGGATCACCCTGCTGCCCACGCTCCGCCCCGACGTCGTGGGGGTCTTCGCCGACCCGGTGATCGAGCGGGGCCTCACCTGCGGCGGCACGCCCCCGGTGGGCGACTGGCGCGACGTGGAGCGACTGCTCCACGTCACCGAGCTGGCCGGTGACGGCCTCGACGGCTCGGGCGTCGCGCTCGCGGTGCTCGACACCGGAATCAACTCCGCGCACGTCGCCCGGCACCTCGGCCGCGATGTCACCGTCGACGAGCGGCGCAGCTGGAAACCGTCGGGGGTGCAGGGCAGGGCGGGTGAGTTCCCCGTCGACCACGGCACGATGTGCGCCTTCGACGCGCTCATCGCCGCCCCGAGGGCGTCACTGATCGACGTGCCGGTGCTGCTCTCCCGGCGCCCCGGCGGCTCGGCCCTGGACGGCCTGCTGTCGGACGCGGTGGCGGCCTTCGCCCACCTGCGCACCGTCCTGGAAGCCCAGCCCGCCGCTTCGCGGTCCCTGGTCGTCAGCAACAGCTGGGGCTCCTTCTCTCCCAGCTGGGACTTCCCCGTCGGCCACCCCGGCAACTACTCCGACAATCCGGCCCACCCGTTCAACCTGATCGTCTCCAGCCTGGAGCGGGCGGGCGCCGACGTGCTGTTCGCCGCGGGAAACTGCGGGCGCGACTGCCCCGACGGCCGGTGCGCGTACCCGGACCGGCCGATCACCGGCGCCAACTCCCACCCGCGTGTCCTGTCGATCGGCGGCGTCGACACCCGTGGCGAGCGGGTCGGCTACTCCTCCCAGGGGCCGGGCCGCCTCGTCGCCCGTAAGCCGGACCTGTGCGCCTACACCCACTTCTCCGGCTCCCGGGCCTTCGGCGACGACGAGGCGGACTCGGGCACCTCGGCCGCGTGCCCCGTCACCGCCGGCCTGGTCGCGGCCGTGCGCACCCGGTGGTCCTCCTCCCGCCTGTCCCCCGCCCAGCTGCGCACCCTGCTCCGGCGCACCGCCGACGACCGGAGCGACATCGGCTTCGACCACGACCACGGCTACGGCGTCGTCGACGCCGCCGGGATCCTCGCCTCGCTGCGCCGCCGCGCCGAACGCGTGTCGTGAGGTCATGCTCCCGATCACCGTACGGCTCGGCACCTGGGGCCGCCGGAGAAGGAGAACCCGGGAATCGAGCCGTACGGTCCCCCGGCCGGCCTTTCGCCCGGGGGCCGCCGCGCAGGCGGCCGAACCACGCCTGACTCGTCAGGACCCCGGCGCCCCGCGCGGCGAAGCCCCGATCCATGAAGAAGTCGTGGACGCCGGGCTCGGGCGTCCTGCTGCCGGACTCCCGCACTCGGGGGTTGACCTAGCGCTTGCTACGTCTTACGGTGGGGCGCACGCCGGATCGGGGCGAGAGATTGCGAGATCGCTGTGGGCCGACGCCTCATCGGGATGCTCAGGCCGTTCGTCCAGTGGCTGTCGGCGACCGACGCCTTCGCCAGGATCGCCCCCGGGATCGTGCCCAGGATGGACCGGGCCGCGCACCGCCTGACCCGGGGCAGGGTCGTGCTGAGCGACCAGATGCTGCCCACCCTCATCCTCACCACGACCGGCAGCAAAAGCGGCGAGCCGCGCGTCGCGCCGGTCTCCTGCCTGCCCGAGGACGACGGCGGCTTCCTGCTGGTCGGCTCCAACTTCGGCCGCCCGAACCACCCCGCCTGGAGCGGCAACCTCATCGCGACCCCGGAGGCCACGGTGAGCTTCCGGGGCCGGGTGTCACCGGTCACCGGCCGCCTGCTGACCGGCGACGAACGGGCCGACGCCTGGGCACGGCTGGTCGGGGCCTGGCCGGTCTACGACCGCTACACCGAGCGGGCGGCCGACCGCGAACTGCGCGTCTTCCGCCTCTCTCCTCGCCTCTGACCGGCCACGCCCACGGCGCCGTCGACACTCCCGGGATCCTCGCCTCGTTGCGCCGCCGCACCGAGCGCGTACCGTGAGGTCATGCTCCTGATCACCGTACGGCTCCCGCCCGACGCGACGCTCGCGCAGGCCATGCGGCATCTGGGACTGCCCAAGGAGGAGGTCGACACCGGCTACGGCCTGGTGCTCATCGACCCCGATCAGGGCCTGTACGGGCTGCGGGTGACCGAGGCCGCGGCCCGCCGTGTGGACCCCGCGGCGGGCGAGGGCCCCTACGCCGACCCGAGGATCGAGCCGTACGGCCCCCCGGCCTGAGGTCCCCGGAGGTCGTCGTGCCTCAGAGCCGACCGGGGTCGCGGCGCGTGCCGCCGGACCGGCTCGGCCACCTTGGGATCATGTCCGTAGTCAGGCATCGGCCACCCCTTTGACGTCGCGGGCGCGGTAGGTGTCCTCGATGGTCGGGCCACTCTCCAGGCCCCAGCTGACGATCCGCGCCGGGTACAGCAGGATCCGCGGCCGGTCGCCCGGGACGGCCTCGGCGCGGCCCCGAACCTCCACGCCCCGAGGCCGCCACGGCGGCAGTACGTCGTCGACCACCAGGGCCGCGCGGCCGGTGCGCACCACGTCCCTGAACTTCTTGGACCTGCCGAAGTCACGACCGCTGATCTCGATGACCTGGCCCGTGCCGTCGAGGGACCAGCCGACCGGCGCGACGTGCGGCATGCCGTCCGGCCCGACGGTGGCCAGCCGCCCGAGCAGAGGTTCGCCGCGCAGGTAGGCGAGTTCGAGGTCGGTGAAGCGGCATCCGGCGGCCTCGACGGTCAGGCGTTCTCGCGGTTGAAGACGCGGGTGCCCACCGAGACACAGAGCACGGAGAGGACCGCAGTCACGGCGACGCCCACGACCACGGTCATCGTCGCGTAGTGGCCGACGAACAGCTCACGTATGGCCTCCAGCACGTAGCGGAACGGTGTGAGGCGTGACAGCGCGTCCAGCCAGCCGGGCGCCATCGACATCGACAGGAACACACCGGACAGCAGGACCAGCGGGACCACCGCCGTGCTCATGACCGGCGCGAACGCGTTGGGGTCCATGACGAGCGCGATCGCGTTTCCCGCACCGTTGGGACCGAGGAACCCGACAATCTCCCTGGTCTCCATGGTGCGGGAGCGCGGGCAGGGAGAGATCGCGCTGGAGGCACTGCGCCGTGACTTTCTCGACGCGCTAGACACGCGGCACCATCGCTATGGCTTCCACGAGAGCAGTGACGCCTTCACCCGGATGGTCGCCGAGAGCCCTTCACTCAACGCCCGGATCAGAGAGTTGACTTCCTCCCCACGGCTGAAGCCGGGGGATTCCAACCCTCACGGGTCAGGTTTCCTGCTTCACCGGGCCGTGCCCTCGCCGCTTTCGCAGGTCGGGTCTTACCAGCCCTCCACAGGCGTTTCACCTCTCCGCCAGCCCGGCGGCGAGGATGTTCTTCGCGGCGTTGACGTCCCGGTCATGGGCAGCGCCGCAGGCGCACTCCCACGTCCGGACGTTCAACGGCATGGACCGCTGAATGGCGCCGCAGGCGGAACAGAGCTTCGAGGAGGGAAACCACCGGTCCACGACCAGCAACTCCCGCCCGTACCACTGCGCCTTGTACTCCAGCATGATGCGCAGTTCCCGCCAGGAGGCGTCGGAGATGGCGCGGGCCAGGCTCCGGTTTTTCACCATGTTGCGCACGGTGAGGTCCTCGATCGCGACCGTTTGGTTCTCGCGGACGATCGAGGTGGTGAGCTTGTGCAGGAAGTCGCGGCGGCGGTCGGCGATGCGGGCATACACCCGGGCGACCGTGAGTTTCGCCTTCCGCCGGTTGGCCGAACCTTTCTCCTTGCGGGCCAGCGCCCGCTGGGCGCGGGCCAGTTTGCGCCGGTCGGCGCGCTCATGACGTGGGTTGACGACCTTGCCGTCCGCGTCGGTCACCCCCAGGATCGGACGGGAAAGCGTGACCAGCGCGGTGATTCCCGCGTCGATGCCGACCGCCTCGCCGGTCGGGTTCAGGGGGCGGATCGTGTCCTGGCACAGGATGGAGACGAACCAGCGCCCGGCCGCGTCCTTGCTCACCGTCACCGTGGACGGCTCCGCGCCCTGGGGAAGGGGGCGCGACCACACGATGTTCAGCGGGCCGTTCATCTTCGCCAAGGTGAGCCGGCCGCCCTGGTAGGTGAACGCCGAGCGGGTGTACTCGGCCGAGGTCCGGGACTTCTTGCGGGACTTGAACGTCGGGTACCTGGCGCGCTTGGCGAAGAAGTTCGTGAACGCCGCCTGAAGGTGGCGCAGCGCCTGCTGGAGCGGCACCGAGGACACCTCGTTCAAGAACGCCAGCTCGTCGGTGCGCTTCCACTCGGTAAGCGCCGCCGACGACTCCACATAGGAGACGCGGCGCCCTTCGAGGGTGTAGGCGCGACTCCGCTCTTCCAGCGCCTTGTTGTACACCAGGCGGGCGCAGCCGAAGGTCCGGGCAAGCTCTTCGGCCTGCTCGGGGGTCGGGTGGAAGCGGTATTTGTAGGCCCGCTTCACGGTCTGCGCCATGCCTCACATCCTGCACGCCCGGTTAGAGCTCGCGCAGGTGTTCGACTCCCCAACCTGTGGCCCCAGGCCACGTTTCCTCCCCACGCCTGAAGGCGGGATCTCCACGCTGAAAGGATTCAGATGAACGAGGCGCGCGAGCAGGCCCTGGCCAGAACGCTCGCCGACGAGGCCGACGCCGACCCCGACGACCTCACCCCCGCGTTCGCCGCCGCCCAGATCTGCGCGGTGCTGCGCGGGCTGATGGTCCACGCCGTCCAGCGCATGCTCGCGGGCGAGACCCTCGACGCCATCGCCCCCGACCTGCGACGGCAGGCCGAGCGCGCCTTCGAACTCCTGGAGTCGGGCATCGGCGGCTACTGCGTCAGGTCACCGAGCGCCCCGCACTGACCTGGCCCGACTCCCCTGGCGGAACCGAACCGCCGTCAACGCGTTACGATCTTGGCTTGTCCTCGGACATCCGACCCATCCGACCCCCTCAGGAGCCACCCGTGCCGACGCGCGAGCGTCTCCGCGCCGTGCTGGAAACGTCCCGTTTCCAGCACTTCATCACCGCCGTCATCGTGATCAACGCGGCCACACTCGGGCTGGAGACCTCGGCCGAGGCCGTCAAACGGTACGGCACGGTGCTCACCGTGATCGACCATCTGGCGCTCTACATCTTCGTCGCCGAACTGGCCGTCAAGCTCTACGCCCAGGGCTGGCGGTTCTTCCGCAACCCGTGGAACCTGTTCGACGCCGCGATCGTGACGGCCTCGTTGCTGCCCACCGCGGGTGGGCTCTCGGTGCTGCGGGCGCTGCGGATCCTGCGGGCGCTACGGCTGATCTCCGTGGTGCCGAGCCTGCGCAAGGTGGTGACCGCACTGCTCACCGCGGTGCCGGGGATGACCTCGATCGTGCTGCTGCTGGGACTTGTGCTCTACGTCGCGGCGGTGATGGGCACGAAGCTCTATCACGGCACCGCTCCTGAGTACTTCGGCGACCTGCCCACCTCGCTGTTCACCCTGTTCCAGATGATGACCGGGGACGCCTGGTCCGACATCACCCGCGAGGTGATGGACGAGCACCCGGAGGCGTGGGTGTTCTTCGTGGCGTTCATGCTGGTGTGCACGTTCGTGGTGCTGAACCTGTTCATCGCGGTGGTGGTCAGCGCGATGGAGGAGGAACACGCCGAGGAGTCCGTGCAGGCGACCGCGGAGCTGGGGAGAACGGTGCTCGCCGAGTTGGCCTCGCTCCGGGCCGAGGTGCGGGAACTGCGGGACCGGGTCCCCGCGACGCGCGGCAGCGGTCCGGGTACGGCCGCGAACGGCGGGCCGGGGAACAACGGCGCGAGAAACAACGGCGCGGGGAGCAACGGTACGGGGAACAACGGCGCGGGAGGCAACGGCGCGAAAAAGCCCGCCACCCGGAAGGCGGCGGGCCGGCGCCGCTGACAGGCGTCAGGTCAGCGCGAGTAGAACTCCACCACGAGCTGTTCGTCCACCGGGACCACGACCTGCTCGCGCAGCGGGCGGCTCAGCAGGGTGAAGCGGAGCTCGGCGTGGTCGACGCCGAGATAGGCGGCGACCCTCTCGTCCGCGTACACGCCCTCGGAGGCGGCGACGAAGGGTTGCATCCGGCGTGACTTCTCGCGCACCGCGACGACCTGGCCCGGCCTGACCAGGTAGCTGGGAATGTCGACCTTGCGGCCGTCCACGGTGATGTGACCGTGGGCGACGTACTGGCGGGCCGCGTAGATGGACGGGGCGAGGCCGGAACGTAGCACCAGGGAGGCCAGGCGCGTCTCCAGCAGCACCACCAGTTCGGCGCCTGCACGGCCACCGCCGCGCAGCGCCAGGTCCCAGTAGCGACGCATCTGGCGCTCGGAGACGTCGTAGTACCAGCGCAGCTTCTGCTTCTCCATCAATCGCAGCCCGTAGTCACCGGTCTGCCGCCGGTTGGTCTTGCGACCGTGCTCACCCGGCGGATAGGGGCGCTCCTCGAAGTATCGGACGGCCTTGCGGGTCAGCGGCACGCCCGCCCGGCGGGACAGGCGCACCTTCGGTCCGGTGTAGCGCACGCTCGCTCCTCTATGGTTAGGTTTACCTTAGTTAGGCAAGGCTAATCTTATACAGCAGTTTCTCCCCGACCTCAAGGAGAGCCGGTCCATGCAGCCAGTCACCGCTCCGCCGATCCCCGAGCGGGTCCGCACCCTCGCCGCCGGCGCCGCTCCCACCCACGTGTCCATCGCCGGAGGCACCAGCCCCGCGATGCCCGCCAGAGGTGGTGTGGACGACGCCGGCCGGCCGGTACTGCTCGTCCTGCCGGGCGATCCGCTCTATGGCGCCCGGGACGAGCCCGTGGTGACGGTGGACCTGACGTCGAACCGCTCGCTGGGGGAGCACGAGCTCTCGCGCGGCCTGCTCAAGGTGCAGGGATGGGCGCAGGCCGTGCCGGCGGCCGAGGTGCGGCGGACCGCTGTGGCGATCGCCGAGCGCTGCCCCGACGAGGCGCTGTTCGAGGTGCTGGAGGGGACGGACGGCCCCAGGCTGCTACGGGTCGACGTCGGCAGGGTGATCTATCTGACCGGCCCCGAGTCGGGTGTGCTGGACGCCGAGGAGTACCTCGGCGCCACCCCCGACCCGCTGATGGGCGAGGCCGAGCGCATGCTCCACCACGTCAACGGCGCCCATCGCAGGCAACTGGAAGCCGCCCTGGGCTCCCTGCTCGCCGAGCCGGTGCCGGGAGCCTGGCTCTGGGAACTCGACCGCTTCGGGGCGACGGTCCGCTGCGGCGTCGAGGACCCGACCCTGATCCGGCTCCCCTGGCCCTCGCCCATGACCGACGCCGAGTCTCTCGAGCACGCCGTACGCTGCCTGCTCTGCCACCGCTGACGGAGCGGCCGAGTGCGTCCGGGCAGCGGCTGGAAAAGCCCGGCCGAACGGCCGGGGAAGAGCGAAGGAAGTGCCGGAGAACGACCGACGTCGCTTTACCCCGTGGCTCCGTTTCCGGTAGCGGCCGGAAATGGAGCCACGCCATTCCAGGCGAAACGCTGAGAGCAGGGTCGCTCTCCGCGAAAACCATCCCGAGCGAAAATCGCCTCGGGAACGGAATATCAGTTCTCGGACACCACCTCGCTGGTGTTCCTGATGACCTGGTCGACGAAACCGTAGTCCCTGGCCTCGGTGGCGGTGAACCAGCGGTCGCGGTCCCAGTCCTCCTCGATCCGCTCCAGTGGCTGGCCGGTGTGGAAGGCGATCCGCTCGCGCATCATCTGCTTGGTGTAGAGCATCTGCTCGGCCTGGATGGCGATGTCGGCGGCCGTGCCGCCCAGGCCTCCCGAGGGCTGGTGCATGATCACTCTGGCGTGCGGCAGGACGTAACGCTTGCCGGGCGCACCCGAACAGAGCAGGAACTGCCCCATCGACCCGGCGATGCCCATGGCCACGGTGGCGACGTCGTTGGGGATGTACTGCATCACGTCGTAGATGGCCATGCCCGCCGACACCGAACCGCCAGGTGAGTTGATGTAGAGCCAGATGTCGCGCTGTTCGTCGTCGGCGGAGAGCAGGAGCAGCTCCCCGCAGATCCGGTTGGCGACCTCGTCGTTCACCTCGCTGCCGAGCACGACGATCCGCTTGCGCAGCAGCCGCTGGTACAACTGGTCTTCGGGGACGATCCGGGGACCACTCATGTTCTCCACCTACTCCGAACCCGAGGTTTGCGAATAACGAATACCCGTGACCTTAGCCCCGCCCGGAAGCATGATTTCCGTTCGTTCGCTGTGAGCGCTTTCCGCTGAAAGCGGAGAGCCGGTCATTTCGTTTTCACGCCGGAGACGGCGGTTTCACTCGTGAGGCATGGGTGTTTCACCCTCGTCGCGCGACGCCCGAAGGCGGAAGCGACCTCCTGGTCCAGGGGTACGGCGGCGGGGGCGATCCCGCCACACGTGATGCCCACCACACCGTCTCCGCCCCTTCCGTCAGCCCCGTGCCACGGCGTCCTGCGGGTACGCCCTGGGCCGGATTCCGATGGCCCGCCCGTGCCACAGGGGCGTTGCCACCGGCCGATCGGCGCCGAGTCCGGCCCGGTCCGGGACCGGGCATGTTTACTCCCTGCCGCAGCGGAGAAGGGGACTACGTGGATCAAACTCCACAAAACGGGAGGAACTACACCATGGGTGCCGACGACAAGCTTTCCAACAAGGCGCAAGAGGCCAAGGGCAAGATCAAGGAAGGCGTGGGCCGCGCCACCGGCGACGAGCGCCTTGCGGCCAGGGGCAAGGACGACCAGGCCAGAAGCCGCCTCAAGCAGGCCGGAGAGAAGGCGAAGGACAGCGCGAAGAAGGTCAAGGACGCCTTCAAGAGCTGACTCACGACCACCCCGTGGCGGGGGTCCCGGCCTTCCGGGACCCCCGCCGCCGTGTCCGGCCCCGCCTCGAAGGGACGAACGGGCCTCAGGAGGCGGGGCCGACCTCCGGCTCGGGAAACCCGGACCTGTCCCTGCCCTGCTCGGCCTGGCTCGCCCCCTTTGAACCTTCCTCTCCCGGAGTGCGGTGCACGTCGTCCGGGTCCGCCAGGAGCGGCCGCTCGGGGAAGGTGGTGTCCGCCCCCGACCGCTCCGCCACGATCCGGGTCTCGCCGTCGGCGCCTCGTGGACCGGCGGGAGGCAGGGTCTGTTCCGAGACGCCTCGCTCCACCGTGTTCTCGTTCACCTCAGGGTTGTCGGTCATGCCAAGCCTCTCCCCCGGCGGGGTCCGAATATGTCGCCGGACAGGACATCAGGCCGGTATCACCTGGCTCACCGTCGTGCCGGCCGTACTGGCCGTGATGGCGATCGTGGACATCGCCCTCGCGGTGCGCCGCCGGTCACGCACCGCCCCGAACACGACGACGGAAGCGGGCTGAGCCGCCGCGCACGATCCGGCCCCACCCGCTCCCGGTCCGCGAGGCCGTCCTGACCCCATGTGCGGTGGTGGCATCGGCCGCGTCCCGGTGACGGCGGACGGCCGTCACCTCGGCGCGGCCGGCGATCAACCGGGCCACGAGCGGAACACGGCGGCGGACCTCGGCCGAAATCGCCCTCCGCGTGGCGCGCGGCGTTGAGGCCTTGACCGGCAACGGCTGGATTAGCATGGCGTCGCCCACATCGCATGATCAACCTGCGATACGTGGCATTCTCCCCCCTCACGCCCGGAAAGCCGAGGTCGAGGAGAGACCCATGTCCCGCAGACACACCATCACCACGGGATGCGTCCTAGTGATCACCACGCTCACTCTGGCGCCCGCCCCGGCCATCGCCCAGGGCCGGGCCGCGAACGCCCCCGCCGCCCCGGGCGCCTGGAAACCACCTGCGGGCATGATCGAGGCACTCCAGCGCGACCTGCACCTCACCAAGGAGCAGGCCCAGACCCGCCTGGTCAACGAGGCCCGCCTGGCGACGGTCGAGGCGGGCCTGCGCGGGAAGCTCGGCGAGCGCTTCGCCGGTTCCTGGTTCGTCGGAACCGTCGCGCAGCGACTCGTGGTCGCCACCACCTCCGAGGCCGACATCCCCCAGATCGTCGCCACAGGCGCCCGAGCGGAGATCGTCACCCGCTCCCTGTCGGACCTGACCGCCATCAAGAACCAGGTGGACAGCACTCCGGCCGCCCACAAGGACGCCGGAGCCGTGCGCTACATCGACGTGCGGACCAACAAGGTGGTCGTCCTCTCCAAGGATGTCGCGGTAGCCTCGAACGCCCTGGAGGCCTCCGGCGCGGACCCGGTCGCGGTGAGGGTGGAACCCTCCAACGAGACTCCCAAACTCCTCGACGACCTCGTGGGCGGCAACGCCTACTACATCGGCACCACGGAACGCTGCTCGATCGGCTTCCCGGTGACCCGCGGGACCCAGAACGGTTTCGTCAGCGCCGGTCACTGCGGCAAGAAGGGCGACACCACGAGCGGCTCCAACTGGAGCGCCCAAGGTGTCTTCCAGGGGTCGGTCTTTCCTGACAGCGACTACTCCTGGGTCTCGGTGAACGCCAACTGGACCCCCAAGCCCGCGGTCAACAACGGCGCCGGCGGCACCGTGCCCGTCGCCGGCTCCAGGCCGGCCATCGAGGGCGCCTCGGTCTGCCGGTCCGGCTCCACCACCGGCTGGCACTGCGGCACCATCCAGCAACGCGACACCAGCGTCACCTACCCCCAGGGCACCGTCTACCAGTTGGCCCGCACCAGTGTCTGTGCCGAGCCGGGCGACTCGGGCGGCTCGTTCATCTCGGTGGACCAGGCCCAGGGGGTCACCTCCGGCGGCTCCGGCGACTGCACCGCCGGAGGCGTCACCTACTTCCAGCCGGTCGCCGAGATCCTCACCGCCTACGGCCTGAACCTGACGACCGTGGGCGCGGGCACCCCACCGACCACCCCCCCTCCTGGCACCACCCCTCCCGGCACCACCCCGCCGAGCACCACCCCTCCGGGCGCATCCCTCTGCAGCGGTTACCCGAAGACGGTCACCGGCCGGCTGAACAACGGCCAGTCCGCCTACCAGCCGAACAACCTGTACTACCAGACGGTGACCCCCGGCCAGCAGTCCGCCTGCCTGGACAGCGCCGACAACGTCGACTTCGACCTCTTCCTCCAGAAGTGGAGCGGCACGAGCTGGGTCACCGTCGCCACCTCCGACAGCCCCGGACCCGACGAGCGGACCAACTACACCGGCACGCGCGGCTACTACCGCTACCTCGTGACCTCCGCGAGCGGCTCCGGCTCCTACACCCTGAGGTACAAGACGTCGTGACGTCCTTCCCGGCGTGAACCCGCCGTACCGTCTTCGCAGCACCTCAGGGGCTCACGCGTAGCGGGCGGCCCGGCCGTGGACGCCCCGTCGCGACGGGGCGTCCACCCGGCGCCCCGCTCCCTGGGAACCACACCTCACGAATGACCCACACCTCCCTCTCCTCCGTGTTACCAAAGCGTTTCTCAAGGGGACTGAACTTTTTTCACACCTTACATTATCCTCCGTTGCACCCCCCAACAGGAGGAAGAAATGATCAGGAGAGTCACAGGGGCCGCGGCGGGTATGGCACTGCTGGCCGGACTTGTCGCATGCGGCGGCGACAACGGGGCGGCCTCGGAGGCCACCACACTGACCTACTGGATGTTCCAGGACCGCACCCCGCAGGCGGGGGAGGTCGTCGAGAAGCTGCGCACCGACTTCGAGAAGGCCAACAAGGTCACCGTCAAGATCGTCAAGATCCCCAAGGACGACTACAACACCAAGCTGGGCAGCGCCGTCGCCGCCGGCACCGTCCCCGACGTCGGCATCCTGGACCAGCCGCTGGTGGCCAGGTACGCACTCGACGGCACCATCAGGGAGATGCCCGCCGGCACCGTCGACGAGAAGACGTACTACGCGGGCGCCCTGAACACCAACAAGGTGAACGACAAGATCTACGGCCTGCCGCTGGACCACACCGCGGTGGCGCTCTTCTACAACAAGAAGCTGGTGCCGACGCCGCCCAAGACCTGGGACGAGCTCAAGCAGACGGCCGCGAAGGTCCACCAGGACGATCCGAAGATCGCGGGCATGGTGGTGCCCAAGGGCGACGGCTACGGCGGCTGGATGTGGCCGGGCTTCCTCGCGGGCGCCGGCGGCTCCCTCGTCGACGAGAAGGACAAGAAGATCCTGTTCGACCAGCAGCCCGGTGTCGACGCGCTCCAGCTCTGGGTGGATCTGCTGCCGTCCTCCCCCAGGACGATCACCGACTCGGACAAGGCCTTCGAGAACGGTCTGGCCGGCATGATGATCTCCGGCCCGTGGGACGTGGCCAACATCAAGGAGCAGTTCCCCGACCTGGAGTTCGGCACCGCCCCGCTGCCGTACAAGACCGAGCCCGCCGGCAACATCGGCGGCGAGAACGCGGTGGTCTTCAGCAAGGGCAAGAACCCCGAGCTGGCGTGGAAGTGGCTCACCTTCCTGAGCAACGCCGACAACAACACCGCGCTGGCTCAGGCGCTGGGTGGCTTCCCGACCAATGTGGCGGCGGCGGAGAGGGACGCGGCCACCTTCGGGCCCGACCAGGCGGCCTTCCTCGAGCAGCTCAAGGTCGCCCATGCCAGGCCGGCCCTGCCGGAGTGGATCCAGATCAACGACGAGATCATCGCCCCCGCGATCGAGTCCGCGCTGAGCGGCAAGGTCACCTCCCAGCAGGCGCTGACCGAGGCGGCGACCAAGACCCGCGCGCTGCTCGGCTGGAACGGCTAACGCGAAAGCGAGGCAAACGTGGCATCTCCGGTGCTGGCTGACAAGCCCGCCGTGACGCCCCTCCCCGGGCGGCGCCGCCGCCCGGGTTTCGGGCGGCGCGACCACGTCATCGGGTGGCTCCTGATCGCCCCCGCGGTGATTTATTTCGTGATCTTCCTGCTCTACCCCGCGCTGGCCGCGCTGTACTACAGCTTCACCGACTGGAACCTGCGGTCGGCGCCCAACTGGGTGGGACTGGCCAACTACTCCGACCTGCTCTTCGACGACGTGCGGTATCCGCACTTCTGGAAGTCGATCCGGGTCACCTTGCAGTACACGCTGATCGCCGTACCGCTGACCCTGGTCACCGCGCTCGCCCAGGCGCTGCTGATCAACACGATCCGCCGCGGTTCCAACCTCTTCCGGCTGCTGCTGTTCCTGCCGGTCGTGACCGCCGAGGCCGCGGTGGGCGCCATCTGGCGCTGGCTGTACGACCCGCAGTACGGGCTGGTCAACAGCTTTCTCGGCCTGTTCGGCATCCCCGGGCAGAACTGGCTCAACACCCCCGAACTGGTCATCCCGGCCCTGTCGTTCATCGCCGCCTGGCAGTGCGGCATCTCAATGATCATCTACCTCGCGGGGCTCAAGGGCATCCCCGACTCGATCCGCGAGGCCGCGATCATCGACGGTGCGGGCCCCGTCCAGCGGTTCCGGAGGATCGTCGTGCCGATGTTGCGTCCCACCACCTTCTACCTGCTGGTCACCGGTGTGATCGCGGCGCTGCAGGTCTTCGGCCTGGTGTATGTGATCTTCTCGGGCGGCGGCGGCAGGAGCGTCACCGGCGGCCCCGAGCAGTCGGGCCTGACCTACGTCCTGCACCTGTACCTGTTCGCGTTCCGCTACGACGCGATGGGCGCGGCCTGCGCGATGTCGTTCATCCTGTTCCTCTTCATCATGATCATCACTGCCCTGCAGTTCAAGTTCGTCAAGCAGGAGGCGTCGTGAGGACGGCCGGGAAAGCACGGCTCGCGCCCGTCTACATCGCCCTGGTGCTGCTGGCGGCCATATCGGTGATCCCGTTCCTGTGGATGCTGGCGACCTCTTTCAAACACGGCTCGGACGTCTACACCAAGGTGCCCAGCCTGCTTCCGCTGGATCGCAAGACCGGTGAGTGGTCGCCCACGCTGGAGAACTACGAGCACGTCCTGCAGGTCGGCGGGCTGGGCCAGGCGTTCCTCAACAGCGTCTGGGTCTGCCTGATACTGGTTCCGGGCAAGCTCCTGGTGGACGCGCTGGCCGCCTACGCCTTCGCCAGGATCCCCTTTCCCGGCAGGGACAAGCTGTTCGTCGTGCTGCTCGCGGGCATGATGGTCCCCACGATCACGCTGCTGGTGCCACGCATCCACGTCACCCAGGCGCTCGGCATGTTCGACTCCGGATGGGGCCTGATCCTGCCCAACGTCGCCTCGGTCCTGGACATCTTCCTGCTGCGCCAGTTCTTCATGTCGCTGCCCGGCGAGCTGGAGGAGGCGGCGCGCATCGACGGCGCGGGACGGATGCAGATCTTCTGGCGCATCATCATCCCGCTGTCGAAGCCGGTGCTCGCGGTCGTGACGATCACCAGCTTCATCTTCCACTGGAACGACCTGGTCTGGCCCCTGGTGGTGCTCAACGACCCCGAGCTCTACACGCTGCCGCTGGCCCTGCAGCAGCTGGCCAGCAGCGAGTCCGGACGGGCGTACTACATCATGGCGGGCGCCGCCCTGGCGGTCATCCCGGTCATCGTGGTCCTGCTGATCTTCCAGCGCCGCATCATGCAGGGGATCGCGTTCACCGGGCTCAAGAGCTGACCGCGCTCTCGGCGCGGGCCCGGCCCGGACGGCAGGGCCTCCGGCGGCCACGGTCACCGATCACCAGAGGGGGGTTCCGCGACAGTGGAACGATCAGCCACGTCATCGGCGGCGCCGGGGGCGGGCGGGAGCGGGACACCGCGTGACCGTGAGGACATGCGCCGGCTCGTGACCGAACTCGTCCTGCCACTGGTCCCCCACCTCAGTCCGGGTCGGGCACGGCTTCGGCTCGGGAGCAACACGGCCCACTACGGCGACGCGGCCGCCGAACTGGAGGCGTTCGCCCGCCCGCTGTGGGGGCTGGCGCCGCTGGCGGCCGGAGGGGGATCCTTCGAGCACTGGGAGCTCTGGCGCCGAGGGCTCGCCACCGGGACGGATCCCGGGCACGAGGAGTTCTGGGGGGCGGTGACCGACGTCGACCAACGGCTGGTGGAGACCGCCGCGATCGGCCTGGCGCTGGCCCTCGCGCCCGAGGCCGTGTGGGACCCGCTGAGCGGCCGGGAACGCGACGACCTCGCGGCCTGGCTGCTCCACTCGATGAACGCCGAGGCCGTCGACAACAACTGGCAGTTCTTCCCCGTCATGGTGGGGCTCGGCCTGGACCGCGTCGGGGTGCGCTTCGACCCCGGGCCCAACCTCGCCCGTCTGGAGCGGCTGGAGTCCTTCGCGCTGGGCGGCGGCTGGTACAGCGACGGCCCCACCGCCCAGCGCGACTACTACGTCCCCTTCGCGATGCACTACTACGGCCTGGTCTACGCCGCCCTGGCCGCCGACCGCGATCCCGGCCGCGCCGGGCGCCTGCGTGAGCGGGCGGCGGCCTTCGCGCTGGACTTCCAGCACTGGTTCACCTCCGGCGGAGCCGCCGTGCCCTTCGGCCGGAGTCTGACCTACCGCTTCGCGCAGGGAGCCTTCTGGGGCGCCCTCGCCTTCGCCGGAGTCGAGGCCCTGCCGTGGGGGGAGGTGAAGGGGCACCTGATGCGGCATCTGCGCTGGTGGCTTGGACGGCCGATCCGCGACTCCGGCGGCCTGCTCACCCTGGGATACGGCTACGCCCAGCCCGCTCTCGCCGAGCAGTACAACGCCCCCGGCTCCCCGTACTGGGCGCTGAAGGCGTTCCTGCCGCTGGCACTCGCCGCCGGGCATCCCTTCTGGACGGCCGACGAGGAGGCGGCGCGGGAACTCGCCGCGACCAGCGTCCAGCCGGAGGCGGGGGTCGCGCTGATGCGGTGCGAGCGGGGACGGCAGGTCGTCATGCTGAGCGCGGGGCAGCACCACACGTGGGTGCGGCACGGCGCGGCGAAGTACGCCAAGTTCGCCTACTCGACGTCCTTCGGGTTCAGCGTGCCGGGCGGCTCGTGGGGGCTGGAGCAGGGCGCCTTCGACAGCACCCTGGCACTGAGCGACGACGGGACGCACTGGCGGCCCTGCGAGGTGCCCGAGGGCTTCTCCTCAGCCGGCGACCTGCTCCACGCCCGCTGGACACCATGGCCGGACGTGGAGGTCGACACCTGGCTGCTCCCGCGTCCTCCGTGGCACGTACGGGTACACCGCCTGCGGTCGGGGCGCGGGCTGCTGTCGGCCGAGGGGGCGTTCGCCGTCGACCGAGACCCCGCCGCGCACCGCACCGCCGAGGGCCCCGGCCACGCCCGCCTCGACTCCCCCGCCGGGCTGTGCGTGATCGAGGACCTTCGCGGGACCCGGAGCGGGGAGCTGATCCTCCCCCTGCCGGGCACCAACGTCATCGTCCCGCGCACGGTCATCCCCACACTGCGCGGCGAGCACGAGCCGGGCGAGCACTGGCTGGCCTGCGCGGTCCTCGGCCTCTCCGGCCTGTGGGCTTCCGGCCCCGCCCCCTCCGGCGCCGGATCGGCCACGGGCTGGCCCGAGCCGCCCGGCCCGGAGGAGGTCTCGGCGCTTCTCCCCGGTGGCCACCCGTTCGGGGACCGCTGACGACACCGCGCGGCACAGCGATACAGCGGCGCGGCCAGCGGCACGGCCCGGTCACGGACGCCGCGGCGGGTGACCAGTCAGATCGACAAATGTGTCGAAATCGCCCATAACGGGAACTTTCCCCCTAGGCACCTAACCGCTTCCCCGAGCGTCTCACCGGACATGGCACCGCGACGCCCGGGAGCCGGAACAGAGCGCCACGCCGTCATTACTTACCGACACCGCCCACCCCCTGAACATCGTACAAGTCTGTAGATCAGCAGATAAATGTTGAAAGGGGACGGGGATGACTGGTCTGGCGACCGAGAACACGCTGATCCGGAACGCCTCGGACGTGGAGGCCTTCGCCCGGCAGTGCTTTCTCGCCTCCCCCGGCGAGCAACTGGGAGTCGAGCTGGAGTTCCTGGTCTTCGACCGCACGGCTCCCGCCCGCCAGGTTCCGTGGACCAGGATCGCCGAAGTCCTGCCGCCGCTACCCGGCGGGAGTGTGGTGACCTTCGAGCCGGGCGGCCAGCTGGAGCTCTCCGGGCCACCGGGCTCGCTGCCCGACGCGATCACCCGCCTCGCCGCCGATGTGGCCGCCGCGCGCGGAGCGCTGCGGGACGCCGGCCTGGTGCCGGTCGGGGTGGGACTCGACCCGCTGCGGCCGGCGTGGCGGCAGCTGCGCCTGCCCCGGTACGAGGCGATGGCGGAGTTTCTCGGCATGCCGTACGGGGCGCTGATGATGTGCTCGACGGCCTCGATCCAGGTCAACCTGGACCTGGGCACCAGACCCGCGACCCGATGGGAACGCGCCCACCTGCTGGGTCCCGTCCTGGTGGCGGCCTTCGCCAACTCGCCGCTCAGCGGGAGCCGGCCGTGCGGGTGGATGTCGGGCCGCCAGGCGGTGTGGGATCGGCTCGACCGCACTCGCACGGCCGCTGTCCCCGCCGGCGGTGACCCCGCCGCCGACTGGGCCGAGTATCTGCTCGACGCCCGCCTCATGGCCGTGCGCGAGGCCCCGGAGAACCCGGAGAACCCGGAGAGTCCCGGGGACGCGCGGTACCGCCCGGTCCGTGACGGCTCGACCTTCCGCGACCGGCTGACCGCGTCCGCGCAGCCGCCGACCCTGGCGGACCTGACCTACCACGCCACGACGCTCTTCCCGCCCGTACGGCCACGCGGCTGGCTGGAGATCCGCTACCTCGACGCCCAGCACCCGGCGAGCTGGCCGGTGTGCGCGGCGGTGACCCACGCCCTGGTGACGGACGACCGCGCGGCCGACGCGGCGCTGGCCGCGGCCGAGCCGTGCGCGGGGATGTGGCTGCGGGCGGCACGCCGCGGCCTGGCCGACCCCCTGCTGCGAAGGGCCGCCGACGCCTGTTTCCGCGCCGCCCTCGCGGCGCTGCCGAGGCTGGGAGCGGCACCGGCCCTGGTCTGCGAGGTCGCCGCGTTCGCCAACCGCCACGTGAGCCCCGGCCGCTCCCCGGCCGCCGACCTGCTGCACCTGGCCGGCGGGCCGGAACGGCGCCTGCCCGACTGGCTGGCCCAGGAAGGACGGATCTGACGCCCTCGTCAAGGCCGGCTCGGGACCCGCCCGGGACCGGGGAGCGGAATCTCCAGCACGGAGGTATCTGATGAGCGACCTCAAGGAACGGATCGCCGCCGGGCTGACCGCCGCGCGGAGCCGGTCCACCGCCTACACCGACGCCGAGGACGACCTGCTGGTCAGGCAGCACTCGCCGCTGATGTCGCCGCTGGTGTGGGACCTGGCGCACGTCGGCAACTACGAGGAGCTGTGGGTGCTGCGGCAGGCCGGCGGGATCACCCCGCTCCGCCCGGAGATCGACGACCTGTACGACGCGTTCCGGCATCCGCGCGCGAACCGCACGGCCCTGCCCATCCTGGGACCGATGGAGGCGCGCCGCTACATCGAGGGCGTGCGCGGCCGGGTGCTGGACGTCCTGGACGCGATCGACCCGCACGGTCCCGACCCCCTGCACCGGGACGGTTTCGTCTTCGGCCTGGTGATCCAGCACGAGCACCAGCACGACGAGACGATGCTCGCCACCCTGCAGCTGTCCGGTGCACCCGGCCTGGTCCGCGACGGCGAACTGCCACCCGGCCGGCCCTCGGGTGCCGACGAGGTGTTCGTTCCCGCGGGTCCCTTCACGATGGGCACCGACACCCTGTCGTGGGCCTACGACAACGAGCGCCCGGCCCACCGGCTCGACCTGCCCGGCTACTGGATCGACAGGCTACCCGTCGGCAACCGCGCCTACACGGACTTCATCGCCGACGGCGGCTACGACGACCCCCGCTGGTGGTCTCCGCAGGGCCGGCTCTGGCTGCAGCGGAGCCGCGCCTTCGCCCCGCTGTTCTGGATCGCCGATGGCGGCACCTGGTGGCGCACCCGCTTTGGCCGGACCGAGCCCGTCCCCATGGACGAGCCCGTCCAGCACGTGTGCTGGTACGAGGCCGACGCCTACGCCCGGTGGGCCGGCAGGCGGCTGCCCACCGAGGCCGAGTGGGAGAAGGCCTGCGGCTGGGACCCCGAGGCCGGGCGGGCACGGAGATATCCGTGGGGGGACGACGATCCCGGGCCCGCCACGGCGAACCTCGGGCACAGGGCGGCACGGCCCGCACCGCTCGGCGCCTTCCCCGCGGGGGCGGGCGCCTACGGCACCGAGCAGATGATCGGGGACGTGTGGGAGTGGACCGGTTCGTGGTTCCTGCCCCATCCCGGCTTCCGCAGCTTCCCCTACCCCGAGTACAGCGAGGTGTTCTTCGACTCTCGACACCGGGTGCTGCGCGGCGGATCATGGGCGTCCGACCCGGCCGTGGCCCGCACCACGTTCAGGAACTGGGACCGTCCTGCCCGCAGGCAGATCTTCTCCGGCTTCCGGTGTGCCCGCTCGGCCTTCCCCGAGGGCTCACCAGGGGAATCCCCGGGCCACTCCCCGGAGCATTTCTCCGGGCGCTCATCGGGGCGGCGGTGATGTGCCGCCACGCGGCCTGGCTGGGCGCTCCCCGTCCGCTGTCCTCGCTGATCCACGAGCCCGGCCACGGTCTGCTCCGGCAGTCCCATGCCCCGCGCCTGCAGCGCTACGGCACCGTCAACGCCGACGGCTTCGGCATGGGCTGGTACGACGCCTCCCGCGCCGAACCGGTCCGCTACCGCCGTACGGTCCCCATCTGGGCGGACGCCAACCTGACGGACCTCGCACGGGTCGCCCGCTCCGGCTGCCTGCTGGCCGCCGTACGGTCGGCCACCGCCGGGATGCCGATCGAGGAGAGCGCGACCGCGCCCTTCGCCGACGGGCCGTGGCTGCTCAGCCACAACGGCCGCGTGGCGCGGGAGGCGGTCAGGGAACTCGCCGAGGACGCGGAGAGCTCCTGCGACTCGGCGTGGCTCGCCGCCGCGGTGTTCACCCGGCGGCGCGCGGGCGACCCGCTCGGCGAGGCCCTGATGGAGGTCGTCACCCACGCCGGGGTGAAGGATCCCGACGCCCGGCTGAACCTGCTCGCCTGCGACGGCCGGTCGATCGCCGCGACCGCCTGGGGCGACACTCTCTTCCTCCATCTCGGGGACCACCCGCGCGACGGCGTGCTCGTGGCGAGCGAACCGCTGGACGACCGGCCCGGCTGGCAGGCCGTACCGGATCGGACCCTGGTCCTCGCCTCCGCGGACGGCGTGCGCGTCCAGCCACTGTGACCAGGCGCGACAGCACCGCGACAGCACCGCGATGGAGAGGAGCCGGACCACAGGAAAACACAGCACCCCGGTCACGGACCGGCGAGCGGGACCCGTGACCCACAGCCCCAGGAGGCCCCGTGTCAGTCAGCCAGTCAGCCGTACACCTGGTGGACCATCTCGGCCGCGACCACCTTCACCAGGCACTCGAACACGACGTCCGCACCGGGCTGACGTCGACGCCCAAGTGGCTGCCGCCCAAGTGGTTCTACGACGAGGCCGGCAGCGAGCTGTTCTCCCGGATCACCCGGTTGCCCGAGTACTACCCCACCCGCCGCGAGCTGGCCATCCTGCGCCGGCACGCCCTCGACATCGCCACGCGCTCCGGCGCCGACACCCTGGTCGAGCTCGGCTCGGGGACCAGCGAGAAGACCGTGCTGCTGCTCGACGCCCTCTCCGCGACGGGGACGCTGCGCGTCTACACCCCGGTGGACGTCGACGGGGCGACCCTGGGCGACGCCGCGCGGTGGCTCGCCTGGCGCTACCGCGGCCTGACCGTCCGCGCGATCTGCGCCGACTTCGAGGCGCACCTGGCGCTGCTGCCCCGTACCGGACGGCGGTTGGTGGCCTTCCTCGGCGGCACCGTCGGCAACCTCGCCCCGGCGGCACGCGAGGTCTTCCTGAAGGAGCTGCGCGCCACGCTACGCCCCGGCGACACCTTCCTGCTCGGCGCGGACCTGGTCAAGGACACCGACCGGCTGGTCGCGGCCTACGACGACGTGAGCGGGGTGACCGCCGCCTTCAACCGGAACGTCCTGCACGTGATCAACAGGGAGCTGGGCGCCGACTTCGACCCGGACGCCTTCGAGCACGTCGCGCTGTACGACGCGCGGCACGAGTGGATCGAGATGCGGCTGCGCGCGAGCCGCGCCATGCGCGTGCGGATTCCCGATCTCGGCCTGCGGGTCTCCTTCGTGGCCGGGGAGGAGATGCGCACCGAGATCAGCGCCAAGTTCCGCCCTGAGGGCCTGCGGCAAGAGCTGGTCACCGCCGGATTCGGGATGATCGGCCATTACACCGACCCGACCGGCGACTTCAGCCTCGTCCTGGCCGGCACCTGATCGCCGATGGCCTGACCGCCAGGCGGCGAAGCCGGCGGGGCGGTTCGTCAGGCCGAGGGCTGTCAGGCCAGGGAGCGGACGGGGCGGACCGCCTGCCAGACCGCGGAGTCGACGGCCTCGGGGGAGAGGATGTGATCCAGGACCATGTGGGCGCAGCCGATGATCCCGGCGCCCGGGCCGAGACGGCTGCGCTCGATGCGCAGGTTACGGGTCGCCAGGGCCGTCGAGCGGCGGTGGATCACCTCGCGAACCCCTGAGACCATCGGCTGGAAGGTCTCCGCCACGTCGCCGCCGAGCACGACCACCGCGGGGTTGAGCAGGTTGACCGCGCTGGCGACGACCTCGCCGAGCATCCGGGCGGCGTTGCGGACCACGGTCATGGTCTCCGCGTCGCCGGCCCGGACCAGGCTCACCACGTCGGCCATGGTCTTGACCTCGTGCCCCCGGGCACGGAGCTCGCGCAGGATCGCGGTGCCGCTGGCGACCGAGTCGACGCAGTCGATGTTGCCGCAGCGGCAGAGCACTCCCCCGCCGTCGCGGACCGGGATGTGCCCGATCTCCCCGGCGGCGCCCAGCGCCCCCCGCAGGATCTCGCCGCCGGCGATGACGCCGGAGCCGATCCGGGTGGAGACCTTGATGAACAGCAGGTCGTCGGCCTCACCCGCGTAGATCGCGCGGTGCTCGCCGATGGCGATGACGTTCACGTCGTTGTCGAGGAGGACGGGAACGGGGAAGCGCTCGGCGATGATCGGCGGGATGGCCACCCCCGTCCAGCTGGCCATGATCCGGGCACTCTCGGTGCGCCCGGCCGCGAACTCGACGGTGGCCGGGACACCCAGGCCGACGCCGCGGACCAGGGAGGCCGGGCGGTCGCCGAGCAGTTCACTCCAGGTCTGCATGACCAGCGGGAGGACGACGTCAGGGCCCTCCTCCACGTCCACGGACAGTCCGGCGCGGGCCACCACCTCGCCCGCCAGGTCACAGACGGCGACCTGCGCGCGGCTCGCGCCCAGCGAGCCGACCAGGACGAGGCCACCCGAGGCGTTCAGGACCAGGCGGGTGGGCGGACGGCCTCCGGTGGAGGGGCCCTCACTGTCCTCCACGACGAGGCCCTGCTCCAGCAGCTCGGTGACGCGCAGGGACACGGCCGGCCTGGACAGGCCGGTGACGCGCCCTATGTCGGCGCGTGTGACCGCCTCACCGGAGCGGATGAGGCGTAGCACCTCACCGCTGGTGGCCAGCGCGGCAGCGGGACGTCGAGGCATCGGCTAAGTGAACCACACCTGCTTAGGAAATGAAAACGTCGTACTTTCTCATCTAAAATGACAAAACTCGGCTTGTGTAGAGCGCAAGATATGGCTACTGTCCGATCTATCCCTAATTTCGGTAGATCATCACGGAGCGCTCCCCCATGCCCGAGACCCCGCAACCCGCCGACCTCATCGTCTTCGGTGGCACAGGCGACCTCTCCATGCGGAAACTCCTCCCGGCGCTCTACCACTCCGACCGCGACGGCCTCCTCGCCCCCGCGACCCGCGTCATCGCGATGTCCCGCGGCGGGCTCGACGACGCCGACTTCCGCGGCAAGGTGGACGCGGAGGTGCGCGGCTCGGTGCCGGTGGACGACCCGGGCACCTGGCAGCGCTTCCTCAGCCGCCTGCACCACGTCAGCATCGACATCGGCGGCCAGGACCCGACCGGGTGGGCGAGGCTCACCGGGCTGCTCGCCGGGTACGAGCACCGCGCCCGGGTCTTCTACCTGGCCAGCCCGCCCATGACGTTCGGCCCGTTCTGCCGGGAGGCACACCGCGCGGGTCTGGTCACCCCCGCCTCACGAGTGGTGCTGGAGAAACCCCTCGGGCGCGACCTGACCAGCGCGCTGCGCATCAACGACGAGGTCGGCGCCATCTTCGACGAGCGGCAGGTCTACCGCATCGACCACTACCTGGGTAAGGAGACGGTCCAGAACCTCCTCGTGCTCCGGTTCGCCAACGCGTTCCTGGAGCCGATCTGGAACTCCCTCTGGATCGACCACGTCCAGATCACCGTCGCCGAGACCGTGGGCACCCCTGGCCGGCGCGGCTACTACGACCACGCGGGCGCGCTCCGCGACATGGTGCAGAACCACCTGCTCCAACTGCTCTGCCTGGTCGCGATGGAGCCCCCCTCGCGCAACGACCGCGAGTCGATCCGCGACGAGAAGGTCAAGGTCCTCCAGTCGCTGCGGGCCGTCACCGGCGGCGAGGTCGACCGTTTCACCGTACGCGGCCAGTACACGGCGGGCGAGTCCGGCGGCGCCCGGGTCCCCGGCTACCTCGACGAGCCCGACCGCACCGCCCCCACCGAGGCCTCCCGGCGGGTGGAGACCTTCGCCGCGATCCGCGCCGAGGTGAAGAACTGGCGCTGGGCGGGGGTGCCGTTCTACCTGCGCACCGGCAAGCGGATGCCGTACCGCTGCTCGGAGATCGTCGTGCAGTTCAAGGACGTGCCCCACTCGATCTTCCCGGGCAGCACGCCCAACCGGCTGGTGCTGCGGCTGCAGCCGAGCGAGGGCATCCAGCTGAACATCATGGCCAAGGAGCCCGGCGCGGGCGAGGTGGCGCTCAAGCCGGTCCCGCTCGGCCTCAGCTTCGCCGAGACCTTCACCGGCCGGGTGCCCGACGCCTACGAGCGACTCCTCATGGACGTCCTGGCGGGCAACCCGACCCTGTTCATGCGGCGCGACGAGGTCGAGGCCGCCTGGCGGTGGATCGATCCGATCATCAGCGAGTGGGAGTCGCGGGGCACGGCCCCCGAGCCGTACCCGGCGGGCAGCGCGGGCCCCACCTCGGCCCACGAACTCGTCGGCCGCAGCGGCCGCACCTGGCACGGGGAGGGACTGGCTTGAGCGGCCGGGAACAGCACACAGACCGAACCGACCGTGACGCAGGAGGCCGGATGCATCCCGTGATCCAAGAAGTGACGGACCGCCTGGTCGGGCGGAGCCGCCCCAGCCGTACCGCGTACCTGGCCCGGCTGCGCTCCGAGGCCGAGGCGGCCCGCCGGCGCGGTCCCGCCAGGGCGAGCCTGGGCTGCGCCAACCTGGCCCACGGCTTCGCCGGCGTGGCAGAAGGCGACAAGCGCGATCTGCGGGCAGGCGTCAAGCCCGGTGTGGCGATCGTGTCAAGCTACAACGACATGCTCTCGGCGCACCAGCCCTACGAGACCTACCCGGCGATCCTCAAGGCGGCCGTCCGGAAGGCCGGTGGCGTCGCGCAGTTCGCCGGCGGCGTGCCCGCGATGTGCGACGGCATCACCCAGGGCCGGGCGGGCATGGAGCTGTCGCTCTACAGCCGCGAGGTCATCGCGATGGCCACCGCTATCGCGCTCTCGCACGACATGTTCGACGCCTCCCTCATGCTCGGCGTCTGCGACAAGATCGTTCCCGGCCTGCTGATCGGGGCGCTGCACTTCGGCCACCTGCCCGCGGTGTTCGTCCCCGCCGGGCCGATGACCTCCGGCCTGCCCAACAAGGTCAAGGCCCGCACCCGGCAGCTGTTCGCCGAGGGCAAGGTCGGCAGGGACGAGCTGCTCGACGCCGAGGCGAAGTCCTACCACTCCCCCGGCACCTGCACCTTCTACGGCACCGCCAACTCCAACCAGGTCATGATCGAGGTCATGGGCCTGCACCTGCCGGGCTCGACCTTCGTCAACCCGCGCACCGAGCTGCGCGAGGCCCTGACGAAGGCGGCGGGCAGGCGGGCGGTGGAGCTGACCGCGCACGGCGACGAGTACACCCCGGTGGGCGAGGTCGTCGACGAGAAGGCGATAGTCAACGCCTGCGTGGCGCTGCTGGCGACCGGCGGCTCGACCAACCACACGATGCACATCGTCGCCATCGCCGCGGCGGCGGGCATCGAACTCCTCTGGGACGACCTGGCCGCGCTGTCGAAGGTCGTACCGCTGCTGACCCGCATGTACCCCAACGGCCAGGCGGACGTGAACCACTTCCAGGCCGCGGGCGGCATGCAGGTGCTCATCGGCGACCTGCTGGACGCCGGGCTGCTCCACGGCGACGTGCTGACCGTCGCCGGGCGCGGCCTGGACCACTACCGCTCGGCCGTCGAGCTCAAGGACGGCGAGCTGGTCTGGGAGGAGCGCACCGAGGGCAGCACCGACCTGGACGTGCTGCGCCCGGTCTCCGACGCGTTCTCCGCCGATGGCGGCATCCACATGCTCAACGGCAATCTGGGGCGCGCGGTCAGCAAGGTCTCCGCGGTCAAGGACGAGCACCTGGTCATCGAGGCCCCCGCCAAGGTCTTCGACGACCAGCTGGAGCTGCTGCGCGCCTTCGACGCGGGCGAGCTCGACGGGCAGGACTTCGTCGCGGTCATCCGATACCAGGGACCGAGCGCGAACGGCATGCCCGAGCTGCACAAGCTCACTCCGCCGATGGCGGTGCTGCTCGACCGGGGACAGCGGGTGGCGATCGTCACCGACGGCCGTATGTCCGGCGCGTCGGGCAAGGTCCCCGCCGCCATCCACCTGTCGCCGGAGGCCGCCGACGGCGGCCCCATCGCGCTGGTGCTGGACGGCGACCCGATCCGCCTCGACGCCGCCGCCGGCACCCTGGAGCTGCTGCTCCCCGCCGACGAGCTGGCCGCCCGGTCCCCGCATGGCGCGCCGCTCACCGACGCCCAGTGGGTGGGCACCGGCCGCGAGCTGTTCGGCGCCTTCCGCCGCGCGGCGGGCCCGGCCGAGCGCGGCGCGGGCATCTTCCCCCTGAACGGCCACGCCGAGGCCGTGGCGAACGGCGGCCGGGCATGACCGCGCACACCGTCTCTCCCGTACGGCCCGCGAAGGAGATCATGTGAGCCTTCCCTGGCTCGTCGCGGACGTCGGCGGCACCAACGCCCGGTTCGGACTGGTCACCGAGGCCGGTGGTCAGCCCGATACAGTGGCCGTGCTCGCGGGCGCGGAACACGATGGCCTTCCCGAAGCCGTAGCCGCTTATCTCGCAGACCATGCGGGCGGAGTTCGGCCGGGAGCCGCGTGCATCGCGATCGCAGGACCCGTGGACGGTGACCGCTACCGGCTCACCAACGCCGGGTGGACGGGGTCGGTGAGCGAGCTGGGCATCCCGAACGCCTGGCTGCTCAACGACTTCGAGGCCCTGGCCGCGTCCCTGCCGTACCTGCGGGGCGAGGACCTGGTCTGTCTGGGCGGCCCGGAGCCCTCGCGCGGCGTCAAGGCCGTGCTCGGGCCCGGAACCGGCCTCGGCGTGGGCGGCCTGGTGCCCGCCGCCGAGGGCTGGGTGCCGATCCCCGGGGAGGGCGGCCACGTCACCATGCCGCTCCTCGACGAGCGCGACCACGAGATCGTCCGGGCGCTGCGCGCGGACGGCATGGAGCACGTGGTGGCCGAGCACCTGCTCTCCGGGCCGGGGTTGTCGCGCCTGCACCGGGGGCTCGCCCTCGTCCGCGGGGTGGACGCGCCGAGACTGTCGGCCTCCGACATCGTGGCCCGGATGGACGACTCGCTGTGCGCGCAGACCATCGAGGTCTTCTGCGCCATGCTCGGCACCTTCGCCGGCAACGTCGCCCTGACCCTCGGTGCCCGGGGCGGGGTCTACCTGGGCGGCGGCGTGCTGCCACGTATCGTGGACCGGGTCCGCTCCAGCGACTTCCGCCGCCGCTTCGAAGCCAACCCCACCCTGAACGACTACCTTTCCGGCATCGCCACCACGCTGATCGTGGCCCCACAGCCCGCCCTGGTCGGCGCGGCGGCGTGGCTGAACCAGCACCTGTCCAACCTGGAGTACGTGTGAGTAGCCTGCTCGACATCGCCCCCGTCATCCCGGTGGTCGTGATCGACGACCCGGAGACCGCGGTCCCCCTGGCCCGCGCCCTGGTAGCGGGCGGCCTGCCGGCCATCGAGGTCACCCTCCGCACCGCCGCCGCCCTGGACGCCATCGCGCGCATCGCCGCCGAGGTCCCCGAGGCGGTGGTCGGCGCGGGCACCGTCCGCACCCCGGCCGACGTGGCCGCCTCGGTGGCGGCCGGTTCCGCCTTCCTGGTCAGCCCGGGAACCACCCCGAAACTTCTCGACGCCCTCGCGGCCGGCGGGGTGCCGTTCCTGCCCGGCGCGGCGACCGCGTCCGAGGTCATGGCGCTGGCCGAGCGCGGGGTGACCGAGATGAAGTTCTTCCCGGCCGAGGCCGCCGGCGGCCTGCCGTACCTGAAGGCGCTCGGCGGCCCGCTGCCGCAGATCAGGTTCTGCCCGACGGGCGGCATCAGGCTCGCGACCGCCCCCGACTACCTGGCACTGCCGAACGTGGGCTGCGTGGGCGGTACCTGGCTCACCCCCGCCGACGCGCTCGCCACCGGTGACTACGCACGGATCGAGAAGCTGGCCACCGAGGCGGCCGCCCTCCGCCGCTAGCTCGCCGCAGGACTCCGCGGGCGTGCCTGTCCTCCCTGGGCTCGCCCGCGGTCATGAGCCGGCCGTGACCCGGTGTGACGCTCGTGAGATCAGGCCCATGGCCGCCCTACCCGGCGGCCATGGGCCATCCCTTTTCCGCTCGGCCGGCTCCTGGCCGGTCCCGGCCACCGGGAAACGGGCTGAACCGGGTACGAACCCCGCGCGTATCTCGCGGCGAAAGGCACTCCCGCACAGAGGAGCCATGAATGCGAGTACGCATCGTCACGATCTGCGCCACGGTTCTGGTCGTGGGCGTCGCCGGTACGGCGTCCGCCGGAACCCGGCAGGCGCAGAACGGAGCGGAACAGGCCCGAGCCGGAACCGGTCCGGCGAAATCCTGGACCGGCCACGCGCAGGCCGGAACGCAACGCACGCAGAGCCGTTTCTCGGTCACCAACCTGGTCTCGGACGTCAGCGGACGGGCGGCGGTCACCGACCCCGCACTGATCAACCCGTGGGGACTGGCCATGGGCAAGACCCTCTGGGTCTCGGCCGCGGGCAGCGGCCTGGCCACGGTCTACTCCGGCGGCGCGGGCACCGTGAAGCAGGAGAGGACCCAGGTCCGCGTCCCCGGCGGCAGGCCCACCGGGCAGGTCGTCAACATGGGCGAGGAGTTCGTCGTCAAAGGACCCGGTGGTTCGGGACCCGCGACGTTCATCTTCGCCAGCCCCAGCGGGGCGATCACCGGCTGGAACGCCGAGGCCGACCCGGATGACGCGATCATCAGCGCGTTCGTGAAGGGCGCCGACTTCAAGGGCCTGGCCCTGGCCCAGACCAACCGGGGGCCGCTGCTGCTGGCCGCCGACTTCGCGGGCGACCGGATCCACGTCTTCGACGGCGACTTCGAACGGATCATGACCAGCCGTCGCGCGTTCCGCGACCCGGGCCTGCCTGACGACTACGCGCCGTTCAACGTGGAGGTCGTGGGCCGCTCCATCCTCGTCGCGTACGCCAAGCGCGACCCCGAGACCGGCAAGTCGGTGGCCGGGCAGGGCAAGGGGTTCATCAGCCGGTTCAACGGCTCCGGCCGGTTCGTCGGCCGCTTCGCCGCGCGGGGGGCGCTCAACGCGCCCTGGGCGATGACACCGGCCCCGAAGGGGTTCGGCGCCCACTCCGGAGCCCTGCTCGTCGGCAACTTCGGCGACGGCCGGATCAACGCCTACAACCCGCGCAACGGCCGCCCGCTCGGCCCGCTGCGCTCCGCCGACGGCAGGCCCATCACCCTGGGCGGCCTGTGGGACCTGGAACCCGGCACGGACGCCGTCGGCGGCACCGGCTCCCTGTGGTTCAGCGCCGGCAGCGACGGTGGCACCCACGGCCTGCTCGGCCTGATCCGGCCCGCGGGCGCCGCCACCCCGACGGCCTCCCCCTCCAGCGGCGCCTCCCCCGCGCCCTCGCCCTCACATTCAAGCTCCCACGGCTCCGGTTCCGGCGACCCCGGCTACGGCTACGGCTACTGACGGACGGCCGACGGGCACGAGGCCCCCGGGCCTCGCAGGCGGCGCCGGCACCCCACCGCCAAAGGTGCGGCGCCGCGCGTTTACCGGAGAGTCTCCTTCCGGTGACCGCGCCACCGCCCGGATTCCCCTACCCTTGAACGAACGAGGGGAGTACTTCCCAAGAGCCGCCCCGGTCAGTACGGACGCCCTGTGGCGTCCCCGGACGGTTGCCCGCGAGGTGCGGGTGAAGGAGACCTCGAATGACCGAGCGCATTCGAGGAGCGAGCATGCCCACCGACGGTCTCCCGCAGGTACCGCCTTCCCGGTGTTCCTCCGCTCGGGCGCAGTCCCCTCCGATGCCCGCCGAATCGGCGGCGAACCGGATTCCACCGCGGCGATGCCCCGGGACACATGATGGGGGGAATCCCCTTTCCTGCGAGGTGCACCCGATGGCCACCACATCGGCCGGCCAGTCCTCCGTCGAGGAGCTGCACTATCCGGCCGGGACGCTGGTGCTCCTCGCGGGGCTCCCCGGTGCGGGCAAGAGCACCCTGCTCGACCGGCTGTACGGGCTGCGCGGCGACGAGAGGGAACCGGTCCGCGCCGGTGAGGTCCGCGTCATCGACTCCCGTCAGTCCCGCAACTGGTGGGCCCGCTATCTCGGCCCGATCCCCCCGCGAGCCCGCACCCCGATCGTGCACACCACCCATGTGGCGCGGATCGCCCGCGCCCTGCTGCGGGGACACGGCGTCGTCGCGCACACCCGCGGCACCTGGCCGCACATCCTGTACGGCTTCGCCTGGCTGGCGCGCGGGGTCGGCAGCGAGATCCATCTGATCCTGCTCGACGTGGAGCCGAGCGCGGCCCGCGAGGGACAACTCTCGCGCGGCCGGGTCGTCACGGGCACCACCTTCGCCCGGCACTGCCGCCGCTGGCGGGTGCTCATCGAGCGCGCCCGCGGCGGCGTGCTCCCCCCGGCCACGGGCGTCACGATCCTCGACCGTCCCGCCGCGGACCTGCTCCGGGCCATCCGCTTCGACGAACGGCCCCCCACCCGGGACGGATGACTTTACCTCCGCCTGGCGCTGCGCATTCCTCACCCAGGGCAGGCTCAGAACGACCGGGAGGAAACCTCAATGATCGACGTACTGGCTCTCGCCGAGGAACATCTCGCCCTCGCCAGGGAGAGCGCGCACGGCCGTAGCGCCCACACCTACCTCAACGAGGGCACGCTACGCCAGGCGGTCATCGCGCTGATCGCCGGAACCGTCCTCGGTGACCACGACGCCCCGCCGGCCGCGAGCCTGCACGTCCTGTCCGGGCGGGTACGGATCGTCGAGGAGGGGCAGAGCGTCGAAGTCAGCACGGGCCAGGCCACCCCGATCCCGCAGCGACGTCACTCACTTGAGGCCGCCGAGGATTCGGCGGTCATCCTCACCAGCGTCGTCAACATCTCCGTGTGAGGCCTGCCCTGGCACACCCGGCGGATGGCCGTCGTCCTCGTCCGTTCGACCCGGACGGCTCCCGTTCACCGGACACGGCACCCCGCCCGGGGTCGTCCGCCGGCCCCCTCCGTCAGGCGAGAGACGAGCAGAGGCGGGGGACCGCGACGCCGATGGGGTCGCTGATCACCTCGTCGGCCAGGTGGTCGTAGGGGGTCGGCTCGGCGTTGACGATGACCAGCCGGGCGCCCGCTCCGACGGCGATGCCCACCAGGGAGGCGGCGGGCTGCACCTGCAGCGAGGTGCCGACGGCGACGAACACCTCGCACTTCTCGGCCGCCTCGATCGCCCGGGTGAGGGTGGCCGTGTCGAGGGCCTGGCCGAACATCACGGTGGCCGTCTTGAGGATGCCACCGCAGTCGCGGCAGGCGGGGTCGCTCTCGCCCGCGAGGATCCGGTCGACCGCCTCCCGCGTGGTGGAGGTGGCGCCGCAGGCGGTGCACAGGGCGCCGAACATGTTGCCGTGCAGCTCCAGCACCCGCTCGGGCGGCGACCCGGCCCGCTGGTGCAGGCCGTCGACGTTCTGGGTGATGATCCACGTGTCGGGCAGGCCGGCCAGGGCGCGGTGTGCCGCGTTCGGCTCGGCCCGCCAGGCGGGGTTGTCGCGGCGCATCAGCCACGAGCGCCGCCGGATCTCCGGATCGGCCATGTAGTGGCCGTAGGTGACGAGCTTCTCGTGATCGGGATCCTTACGCCACACGCCGTTCGGCCCTCGGTAGTCGGGAATCCCGGACTCGGTGGAGATCCCCGCGCCCGTCAGCACCGTCAGCGTCATGGGTCGATCGTAGAGCCTTCCCTGTCCGCGGAGCGGTGTGCCGGCGAGCCGGACGTCTGCCGCGACGGGGAGGCCGGCCGCCGGGATCCGCGCGGCGACCAGGCCCGCGTGGAGCTTTCGATTGGAGAAGGGTCACCCGGCACGATCGAGCAGGTCCGGCTCTCCGATGGGGTTCTCGTGGGTGCCCTCCGACGTGCAGGCGTGGGCCCCGGCGATGGCCCCGAGGGGGATGGAGTCGTCGAGGGAGCGCCCGGAGAGCAGGCCGTACAGTACGCCGGAGACGAACGCGTCCCCGGCGCCGTTGCTGTCGGCCACCGGCCCCGGCAGCGGTGCCGCGGGGAAGCCTCGCAGGCCGTTCTCGTCGAGGACGTGGCAGCCCTCCGCGCCCTCGGTGCAGACCACGGCCCTGGCCCGGCCGCGCGCCAGGATGTCGCGCATGACCTCGTCGCGGCGCGGGCCGAGGGCGGTGGCCGACAGGAAGACCAGGTCGGAGGAGTAGGCGAAGTCTCTGTGGTGGTCGTTCTCGCCGTCCCAGTCGTGCAGGTCGGTGGAGACGGACCCGGAGCCCAGGTCGGGGTAGACGTGCCGGGAGAAGTCGGTGATCGACACGTGGACGTGCCGGGCCGCGCGGACCGCGTCCAGGTAGAGCTCCCTGGGCAGCCGCTCGCCCGCCGCGGCGCGCGGGTCGAACAGCGAGGTGCGCCGCCCGTCGGGGCCGACGAGCAGGATGCTGCGCCGGGTCCCCTGCGGGGCGAGCGCCCAGCCGGCCTCCACACCCCTGGCCTCGAAATGGGCCCGGATGAAGCGGCCCTGCGGATCGTCGCCGATCAGGTCGACCAGCCTGACCCTCAACCCGAGCGCGTGGCAGCCGAGGGCGACCCCGCTGCCGGTGTTGCCGATCCGGTCCACCACCGGAGGGACCGCGTAGGTGTCGGCGTACGGCAGGGGCAGCGAGGGCACGTAGGCGGTGGTGTCGACCCCGGTGCCGCCGATGACGACGACGTCGTGACCGCTGTTCATCTCGGACCTTTCACGGCGAGCGTGCCTAGCGGTTGACCAGCGGGCCTGAACCGGTCGAGCGGCGCACGACGAGCTCGGGCTGGAACATCAGCTCGACGTGCTTGGCGCGGACCCCGTTGATCTCCTCCAGGAGGGTGGCCACCGCCGCCGAGGCCATGGCGCCGATGGGCTTGCGCACGGTGGTCAGCGGCGGGTCGGTGAACGCGATCAGCGGCGAGTCGTCGAACCCCACCACCGACACCTCCCCCGGCACCGAGAGCCCCCGGTCACGGCAGGCCCGGATCGCCCCCAGCGCCATCAGGTCCGACGCGCACACGATCCCCGTACAGCCGCGCGCCAGCAGCTGCGCCGCCGCCGCCTGCCCGCCCTCCACCGAGAACAGCGAATGCGAGATCAGCTCATCGACCTCCGTCGCCCCCAGCAACTGCGCCATCGCCCGCCGGTACCCCTCGATCTTCCTGATCACCGGCACGAACCGGCGTGGCCCCACGGCCAGGCCGATCCGCTCGTGTCCCAGGTCGACCAGGTGCTGAACGGCCAGCCGCGCCGCGGCCCGGTCGTCGGGGGAGATGAAGGGGGCATCGATCCGCTCGCTGTAGCCGTCCAGCAGGACGATCGGCAGTCCACGCTCGGTCAACCGGGTATAACGATCCATTTTGGCCGTGGTGTCGGCGTGCAGCCCGGAGACGAAGACGATGCCGCTGACCCCGCGGTCCATCAGCAGCTCGGTGAACTCGTCCTCGGGAGCGCCGCCGGGCAGCTGGGTGCAGAGCACCGGGGTGTAGCCGTGCTGGGTCAGCGCCTTCTCGATCGCCTGGGCGAACGCCGGGAAGATCGGGTTGTCCAGTTCCGGGGTGACCAGGCCGATCAGCCCGTTGCTGCGCTGGCGCAACCGCTGCGGGCGCTCGTACCCCATCAGGTCGAGCGCGGTCAGCACCGCCTGCCTGGTCGCCTGTGACACGCTGGGCTTGCCGTTGAGCACCCGGCTGACCGTGGCCTCGCTGACCCCGGCCTGCGCGGCGATGTCGGCCAGCCGAATCGCCGTCCCGTCGGAGCGGGAGCGTGAGGTCTGCGCGAGTTCACCGTCCATCAATGAGCCACCCCACCATGCGGCCGAATCAGGCGCAAGCCGATCGGCATCCGACACCCGCTGTGAAATTCGTTTCTGCAACTTTTCGCAAACTGTAACATCCCAACCCCCGCAGTGGCATTTCGGTAAAGCTCTCCGGTCACGACTGACCGTCACATCAGGGAACGTAGAAGTAACCATCAGATGAGCAATTTCTAACGACATCTATGGACACACGGGCAAGTGTCGCGATGTACTACCTCATCAATCACACGGCTGGATCCGGGCGGGGGCGCCCGGGAGGAACGAGCGAGCATGAGTACCGTCGTCCTCGACAATGTGAGCAAGGTATACCCGGGCGGATACCTTGCGGTCGACCGCATGAGCCTGCGCGCGGAAAACGGGGAGCTGCTCGTTCTGCTAGGCCCCTCCGGTTGCGGCAAGTCCACGTTGCTGCGGATGATCGCGGGCTTGGAGGAGGTCACCGAAGGGGACCTGTGGCTGGGCGGTACGCTCGCCAACGACCTCGCCCCCCGCGACCGTGACGTGGCGATGGTCTTCCAGAACGGCGCGCTCTACCCGCACCGGACCGTGCGCGGCAACATCGCCTTCCCGCTGGAGATCGCCAAGGCCGACCCCGTGATGGTCAGGGAACGCGTGACGGAGTTGTCCAAGGCGCTGCACATCGACGAGACCCTGGAGCGGCGCCCTGGAACGCTCTCCGGCGGCCAGCGCCAGCGCGTCGCGATGGGCCGCGCGATCGTCCGCCAGCCCTCGCTCTTCCTGATGGACGAGCCGCTCTCCAACCTGGACGCGGGCATGCGCACCGAGCTCCGGATGGAGATCTCGTCGCTGGTCCGTTCCCTCGGGGTGACCACCATCTACGTGACGCACGACCAGGTCGAGGCGCTGACCCTGGCCGACCGGATCGCCATCATGAACCGCGGCGTCCTGCAGGACGTCGGCACCCCCGGCCAGGTGTACAACGACCCCGCGACCGCCTTCACCGCGGCCTTCCTCAGTTCCCAGCAGCTCAACCTGCTCGCGGCCACCGTCCGCACCCCGCAGAACCAGTTCATCCTGCTGGACTTCGGCCCGCACCAGATCATGATCCCCTGGACCGACCCCAGGGCGTACGTCATCTCCCAGCACGTCGGCCACCAGATCATCGTCGGCCTGCGCCCTGACTGCCTGGCCCCGGTTCCCGACACCTTCGAGGGTCCGACCTTCCTCGGCCGCGTCCGCGCCCTGGAGTACCACGGCCACGAATGGCTCGCCTACGTCGAGAGTGGCCTGACCTCCGTGGCCGTGCCCGAGCCGCCGGACCCCCGCCGCGGGACGAACGGCCTGGGCGCCTCCCCCCTCGCCGGCAGCCGTGTCCGGTCGGTCCTGCGCCGCCTGATCCCCGGCAACCTCTTCGACGGGGACGCCGAGCCGCAGCAGGAGCAGGAGCAGGTCAGCGGCCACCACCGCCGCGCCGACCTCATCGTCCGCCTCGGCTCCCGCCCGGTCTGGCGGGCCGGCGAGTCCGCCAGGGTGGGGGTCGACGTCACCCGCCTGATGCTCTTCACCATGGACGGCGCCCGCATCGACCCTCCGCAGCGCTGATCCGGAGCGCCGCCGGAAGGGCGATCGTGGGCCCGGCAACGCTGTGGCGGCCGCTGAGGATCCTCAGCGGCCGTCAGACCGGCCGGATCGTCTGAGCGATCCGGTCGAACAGCTCCTGTTTGCCGTCGGCGTCGGTGCTGAGCGTGACGATGCAGGTCTTGTTCTCGGTCGGCACGTAGTACTGGGCGCCCTTGACGTCGACACCGTTGGTCGGGAAGGTGTAGACGATCCGTGCCGCCTCCCTGGAGCCGATCGTCACCTTCCCCGCCGCGACGACCTTGGCCTTGAGCTGCTCCAACTGGGATCTGGTCTCCTTGATCAGCTGTTCCGTCGAGATCTGCCGCCCGGCCTGGCAGAAGCCGTTGAGGTTGGTCGGGAACCCGTTCGGGGAGGTCTTGGCCGACTCGGGGTCCGCCGCCCAGATTCCCTTGTTGTCGACCAGGGTCTGCAGGCTCTTCTTGGCCTGCTCCAGAGTGGGGCCGGACAGCCCGCTGCTCTTCAGCCCCTTGTTGAGATCATCCTTGGTCAGGTCGATCGCGACCCACTCCTTCGGGACCGCGGCGCTGACGCCGTTGGCGGGACCGCCGATCGGTTTGAAACCGTTGGGGACGGGTGCCGCACCGGTGCTCCGTCCGGGAGTGGGGCTCGCAGAGCCGGGGCTCGTGGCGGGTCCGGTGCTGGAGTTTCGCATGAGGTCGGCGGGAACCCCTACCCCGGCGGTCCAGTCCCCGCTCCCGCAGGCCGTGCTCGTTCCCAGGCAGAGCCCCAGCAGGCTCATGGCCACGGTGTGGTGGCGGTTAGGCATCAGGCTGCCCCCCTCGCGGACCCGCGAGGGCCCGGTACCGATATGACCTGCGCTGTCTATCGGGGGGAGAGCTGACGCGGACGTGCGCGGTGGTTACCCGCCTGCCAGGCCGTGGCCGGACGGCCCCGACGGAGCCGGTCGCGACGGGCGGCAAGGCACGGTCGCGGGAAGTGGCAGCACACCACTTCTCGCTTTCTACCCAATAGCCGACATATCGGAAACACTCAGGCCCGGGAGGCACGCCCCATGATGGAGACGATCTCCAGGACGCGGATGGCACGGTCCAGCTCGACACGGTGGAAGGGCGGGCCGTCGGTGCGGGCGAGGACCAGGTGCAGGCTCATCTCCGGCACCGGAATGCTCATCAGCTGGTGATCGCCCGCACCGAGGACGGCCGGCCGCAGCGGGGCGAGGTCCGTCCTCTTGACACCGGCCAGACCGCCCGTCCCGTCGAGGCCGGCCGGCGCCTGCCAGCTGCGGTGGACGAACTCTCCGCTCTCCGAGGACATGGTCACCGCCCACTCGGCGCTCACCAGGTCCGGCATGGCGTCCACGAGGGTGGCCAGCGCCCTGCCCGGATCGGCGGCGACGTACTTGAGCAGGTCGTAGTCCGGTGCCGCGCCGGGGATCTCACGGGTGGGCCAGACGCCCTCCACTCTCATCCCGGGGACGCCGGAGAGGCGGTCCCTGACCGTCTCGGCGTCCACGCTGCCGGGCCAGGAGACCGTGAAGTCGTCCACCGCCCGGCCGACCTCACGTTCCAGGACCGTCACCTGGAGGATGTCCGCGCCCAGCGTGCCGAGCACCCGGGCCGCCTGGCCCAGAGCACCCGGCCTGTCGGGGAAGGAAACACGGAGCCGCAACATCATCACCGATCACCTCGCTCTGCGCACCAGACTGTCCTAGCCAGGTTTCACGAAGGTTCCGGAGAGATGTCCAGACTAAGACCTAAAACAGGTAAAAATCAGGATTGATATGCTCCGGCGGCGGGGGCTACGGGCAGTGCGGCGCCGGAAAGGTCCCGGGCCAGGCTCGCGCCCCCGTACCAGGCGGGGTCGAGCTTGACACCACGGCCGAGTGCCGGGGAGCCGGGGCTCAGGCGCAGGTCCTTCCGGCTTCTGAAACGGGGATCGGCCACGATCGACCTGGGGCCGAGCTTGAACTTGAGGGAACGGCCCTTGTAGACACCGGCGTCCTCATCGGCTCCCTTACCGTCCTCGAAGCCCACCTGCCCGCCGACCACGATGATGTTGTTGCGCAGCTTCAGGATGTTCGGCGAGCAACCGTCGTGGCAGGCCCAGCCGAGGGTGCTGCGGGCGGGCAGGTAGACCGAGTTGTGCACCGCGATGGTGCCCTTCACCGGCCCGACCGCGTGGCGGGCGCCGCGCGTGATGAGGAAGGAGGTGCTCTTGCGCGAGGCGGTCACCACGTTGTGGGCGAAGATGTTGCCCTCGGCGGTCTTGCCCTTCTGCGCGCCCAGCTCGACGAAGGTCTTGTTCTCCCTGGCCACGTTGTGGGTGATCCGGTTGCGGTCGCCGTTGAACACCTCGACCGCGGCACCGTCGGTGCCGTAGTCCTTGCTGCTCGCGTAGCTGCCGGTGATCAGGTTCCCGGTGACGAGGTTGTCGTCACCGTTGAGCAGCACGCCGAAGGCTCCGGAGTCGTTGTCACCGCCCTCGTCGTTGACGCTCATGCGGTTGTTGTCACTCAGGACGCTGTTCCTGACCACGTTGTACGCACCGAAGAACTGAACCCCGGTGACGTTACGGTCGGCGATGATCCGGTCGAGCTCGTTGCGGCTGCCGCCGACCTCGAAGCCGGCCCACCGGCAGTTGCTGGCCCGCACCCCCACCACCCGCACGTAGGAGCCCGAGATCACCACGCAGTCCTCACCCCTGCCGCTGATCTTCGGGGCCGCACCCTTGCCGTACGGCTCGACCAGGATGGGGGCGGCGGCGGTGCCCCGGCCGGACAACCTCAGTGCCCCCGGCCAGCCGCTGCCGCGCTTGAGACGCACGATGTCGCCGGGACGCAGGGTGGCGGCGTTGACGTTGTCCAGGCTGCGCCAGGGCGCCGCGGCCGAGGTGCCCGCCGCGGCGTCGTCCCCCGCCTTGGAATCGACGTAGTACACGGTGCCCGCCGCCGCCACGGTGGCCTCGGGTAGTGCGACGAGCATGCCTCCCGCCAGGAAAGCCCCTGCCACCGGAGTGGCCCACCGTCTCGTCGATTTCATTCTGGTACGCTCCATCGCCGTCACCACAGGTGTGTCAGGCGCAGATCTTCGCACACCCGGGGTTTGGTCAGCGATCCGCAAGGACGGACCCACAGCCAGCCGTTACCTCCGCTTCACCCGCGGGCCCCGTGGCGGCTCCAGCCGCCGACGGGAGCCGCCACCGTGCGCGGCCGGGCGGACGACGAGGACGGCTGCCGCCGCCCCCCGGAGGCCTTCCGGTGATCGGGCAGCGCCCCGGCGCGTCACCGACCCGCCGGGGCGACACCCCTAGCCCGCGTCCGGCCCGGGAAGGGGCCTGTCCGGGTGCTCGACCGCGATGCGGGCGTAGCGCTGGAAGGCCCCGGCGAGCTCGGCGGCCGTCTCGGGGGCGTACCCGTAGTGGTTGTAGACCACGGCGGCGAGCATGGAACCGTCCCGCTGCTCCTCGACGATCAGCTCGGGAGCGCTGAGGTCGAGTTCGCCCGGGTTCGCCGCCCAGTCGAGCCCCTCCTGTTCGCGATCGAACGAGAGTGAGAGCCCGGACCGTGGGCGGTCCGGATGGTGCACATGCTGGGAAGAGGGACCGGTGGTGATGCCGGTCCCTTTGAGGAGAAGGGAAGGGATGGGTTCGGGCGACGGGAGAGGGGTCAGGGGAGGAAAGCCGTCACCGGAGCACCTTGGGGCCGGATCCCGTCGATCCCCTGACGATGAACTCAGGCTGGAAGATCAGTTCGGAGTGCTGTCCCGGTGTGCCGGCGATGGCCTCCAGCAAAGTGTGGACGGCGGCGGTCACCATCGACTGGACCGGCTGGCGCACGGTGGTCAGCGGTGGGTCGGTGAACGCGATCAGCGGCGAGTCGTCGAACCCCACCACCGACACCTCCCCCGGCACCGAGAGCCCCCGATCCCGGCAGGCCCGGATCGCCCCCAGCGCCATCAGGTCCGACGCGCACACGATCCCCGTACAGCCACGCGCCAGCAGCTGCGCCGCCGCCGCCTGCCCGCCCTCCACCGAGAACAGCGAATGCGAGATCAGCCCGTCCACCTCGGTCATGCCCAGCAGCTGCGCCATCGCCTGCCGGTAGCCCTCGATCTTGCGGATCACCGGCACGAACCGGCCCGGCCCGACGGCCAGGCCGATCCGCTCGTGTCCCAGATCCACCAGATGCTGTACGGCCAGCCGCGCCGCGGCCCGGTCGTCGGGGGAGATGAACGGCGCCGGGACGTCACCGGCGTGCCCGTTGAGCAGGACGATGGGCACGCCCTGCCCGATGAGCTGGATGTAGCGGTCGGAACGGGCGGTGGTGTCGGCGTGCAGCCCGGAGACGAAGACGATGCCGCTGACCCCGCGTTCCACGAGCAGCTCGGTGAACTCGTCCTCCACCGCCCCGCCGGGGATCTGGGTGCACAGCAGCGGGGTGTAGCCGTGCTGGGTCAGCGCCTTCTCGATCGCCTGGGCGAACGCCGGGAAGATCGGGTTGTCCAGCTCAGGGGTGACCAGGCCGATCAGCCCGTTACTGCGCTGGCGCAGCCGCTGCGGACGCTCGTAGCCCATCAGGTCCAGCGCCGTCAGCACCGCCTGCCTGGTCCCCTGCGACACCCCCGGCTTGCCGTTGAGCACCCGGCTGACCGTGGCCTCACTCACCCCCGCCTGCGCGGCGATGTCCACCAGCCGTGGTGAGGTGCCACCGGCGAGGCTGCCGCTAATCGTCATCGCGCTCCCACCACACTGCGGAGTCGGGCGCCAGCCGTGCCGTGTCTCCCACGAGTGCGGGCTGGTCGCTGGCCAGCAGCACCCTGCCCGGGGCCGGCAGGTCCACCGGCTCGCCGGTCAGGTTGACCGTGCACACGAACCTGTCGCGGCCGAACGACAGCGTACCCTCGGGCGACTCGAGCCAGATCAGCGAACCGTCGCCGAGCTCCTCGCGCTCCCGTCTGAGGGCCAAAGCCTCCCGGTAGAGCCGGAGTGTGGAGTCCGGGTCGCCGAGCTGGGTCTCGACGCTGAGCCCGCTCCACGAGGCGGGAATGGGCAGCCAGCTGTCCTCGCTGCCGGGGAGGCCGAATCCGAAGTCGGGCCCGGAGGCGGCCCACGGGAGCGGCACCCGGCAGCCGTCGCGGCCGTCCTCGGGGTTGCGCAGCCGCTGCGGGTCCCGCAGGAACTCCTCCGGCAGGTCGAGCACCTCGGGAAGGCCGAGTTCCTCTCCCTGGTAGACGTAGACGGAGCCGGGCAGGGCCAGCATCAGCAGCGCGGCCGCCCTGGCCCGGCGCAGGCCGAGCTCGCCTCCGCCGTAGCGGGTGACGTGCCGCCTGACGTCGTGGTTGGACAGCACCCACGTCGTCGGCGCGCCCACCAGGCCGGCGGTCAGCACCGACTCCTCGATCACCGCACGGAACCGCTCCGCGTCCCAGGGGGTGGTCAGGAAGTGGAAGTTGAACGCCTGGTGGAGTTCGTCGGGGCGGACGTAGTTGGCCAGACGCTCGGGCGTGGGCGCCCAGGCCTCCGCCACCCCGATGCGCTCGCCCGGGTAGGAGTCGAGGAGCCTGCGCCAGGCGCGGTGGATCTCGTGTACGCCGTCCTGGTCGAAGAACGGGACGACCTCGGAGCCGATCATCTTGACCTGGTCGGGGTGGCCGACGTCGGGCAGCCCCGCGGCCTTGACCATGCCGTGCGCCACGTCGATCCGGAAGCCGTCCACGCCCAGGTCGAGCCAGAACTTCAGGACCGACGCGAACTCGGCGTGGACCTCCGGGTTCTCCCAGTTCAGGTCGGGCTGCTCAGGCGCGAACAGGCGCAGGTACCACTGCCCGTCGGGAATCCGACTCCACGCCGGGCCGCCGAAGACCGACTCCCAGTCGTTGGGCGGCAGCTCGCCGTCCGGGCCCTTGCCCTCGCGGAAGACGTAGCGCTCACGCTCGGGGCTGCCGGGCCCGGCGGCCAGGGCCTGCTGGAACCAGACGTGCCGGTCGGAGGTGTGGTTGGGCACCACGTCCACGATCATCCGCAGTCCCCGGGCGTGCGCGTCGTCCAGCAGCGCCCTGGCGTCCGCCAGCGTCCCGAAGATCGGATCGACGTCCCGGTAGTCGGCCACGTCGTAGCCGAAATCCGCCATGGGAGAGGTGTAGAACGGCGTCAGCCACAGGGCGTCCACCCCCAGCTCCGCCAGGTAGTCAAGTTTGCCGCGGATTCCCACCAGGTCGCCGATCCCGTCGCCGTTGCCGTCGGCGAAGCTGCGGACGTAGACCTGGTAGATCACCGCGTCCCGCCACCAGGTGGTGGCGGTCCCGCTGTGTCGATCGCGGATCAGATCGGTCATGAAATATCCCCCGATTCTCGACATTCGATGGTGCTTGGGAGGTCCGCTGGGTCGCGCGGGGCGCGGCCCGACGGATAACTCTGAGGCCATCCCGGACAGGGTCCCGCCTTACATGTGCGGGGCGCGTCCCAGCCTCCAGATCCGCAGGCTCGGGCCGTCGCCGGGCAGCGTCACCTCGCCCGCCGCATCCGCCGCGAGGTCGTCCGCGCCGTGGACGCCGGTCACGGACGCGCCCAGCGGTAGCGTGACCGGGTCTCCGGCCGCCCGCCGCGCCGACACCAGCAACGACTCCGACGCGGTCTCACGCAGGAACACCAGGCTGTCGGCGTCGGCGTGCAGCCAGCGCAGGCCGCCGTGGCGCAGCGCGGGCTCGCTACGCCGGAGCCCGAACAGGGCCTGGTAGGCCTCCAGCGTCGTCTCGTCCCGGTCGTCCGGCCGGTTCCACGGCATCGGAGTGCGCGCGTTCTCGCCGTTCCAGCCGGTGAGGCCGTACTCGCTCCCGGCGTAGATCATGGGAACGCCCGGCAGCGTGGCCTGCAGTCCGGCTGCGACCAGATGTCCCTCGCGGGAGCCGGTGACGGTGCGGATGCGGGCCGTGTCGTGGGAGTCGAGCAGCTGCCAGGAGTGGGTGAGCGAGCGCCACGACATGCGAGCGCCGCACACGCGGACGGTGTCCAGCGTGCCAGGGCCGTCCTGCTCCGGGACGCCGCCCGGCACGCCGAGGAAGTCGGGCAGGTCGAGCTCGGCGCCGCGCAGCCAGCGCCAGACCGGACGGGTGAATCCCAGGTAGTTCATGGTGCCGTGCCAGCCGTCGCGGTCCAGGTCGCCCGCGGCGTCGTGAGCGTGCTCGGCGACGAGGGTCGCCTCGGGCAGCGCGGCGGCGACCTCACGCCGCAGCAGCGCCGCCACCTCGTGGGTGTACTCGTCGGCGCCGCGACGGCCGGTCATGTTGGCCACGTCGACCCGCCAGCCATCCAGAGTGCCCAGCCAGTGGCGGAGCGTGGCGATCATGCGCTCGTGCACCAGCGGGCTGCCCCAGTTGAGCTTGGGCAGGCTCTTGACCCCGCACCACGACTCGTAGTCGCCGGTCTCGGGATCGAAGTAGAACATCTCCCGTTCCGGCGCGGCCACGTCGGAGCTCGCGGCGGCGAACCACTCGTGCGCGTCACCGCAGTGGTTGGTGGTGATGTCGCCGACGAGCCGCATGCCCCGGGCATGCAGCGCGTCCGACAGCCGCCGCAGCGCCTCGTCCCCCCCGAGCAGCGGATCCACGGCGTCGAAGGTGGAGGCGTCGTAACGGTGGTTGGAGCGCGCGGGGAAGACCGGGGTCAGGTAGACGGTGTCGGCCCCGAGCGACTGGATGTGGTCCAAGTGCTCGGTGATGCCGTCCAGGTCGCCGCCGAAGAACTGCTCCGCGGTGCCGGGGCCGCGTCCGATCACCTCGTCCCGGTCCCACTCCCGAGGCAGCGCCCACTCCGGCAGGCCCGCCGGGTCCAGCGGGCCCGCCTGCGCGGAGCGGGCGAAGCGGTCGGGGAAGATCTGGTAGATGATCGACTCGCCGGTCCAGTCCGGCGGCGCGGCGTGCGTCACCAGGCGGAAGTCGGTGGCGTCGGGCAGGTCGTGCCCGACCACGCCCGCAGCGGTCAGCCAGACCGGCTTCCCGGTGTCGCGGCGCAGGTAGAAGCGGTACGGCGTGACCGGGTTATGCGCGGTCACCTCCGCCTTCCACCACACGTCGGCGGGGCCGTACCCGCCGATCGCCCGACCGGTGCGGTCCGGGTCGATCTGGGCGGCGGTGAAGTGCGGCTCGCCGTCGTACGTGGTGCGGACGTGCACCGCGGTGACCTCCATGGCGCGCGGGATCCGCGCCCAGACCGTGACCCGCTCGCCGAGCGCGGGCGTCAGGGTGGAGACGTAGAGGGCTGAACCGTCGTGGTGTGGCTCGTCGATGAGACGCATTCCTATCCTTTCGTGATGAGGAGTCGACGTTTCAGCCCGTGGACGCGCCCGGGGTCGCGACTTGTCCTTCGTTTCCAAGGGGGTAGGGCACCCCCTAGCCCTTGACCGCTCCGGCGGTGAGGCCGGAGACGATGTACTTCTGCAGCCAGAGGAAAACCCCGACCGTGGGGACCGCGGTGATCAGCGTGGCCACGGCGAACATGCCGAAGTTGGCGTTGCGGCCGTCACCGGCGATCATGCCGAACATACCGACCGCGAGGGTCTTGCTCTCCGGGTCGCGCAGGAAGATGTTGGCGATGATGAACTCGCTCATCGTGCCGATGAACGCGAGCATCGCGGTGACCGCGATGATCGGCGTCACCAGCGGCAGGATGATCCGCCAGAAGATCTGCGCGTGCGTGGCGCCGTCGACCGTCGCCGACTCGTCGAGCTCCTTGGGGATCGTGTCCAGGAAGCCCTTCATCAGCCAGGTGTTCACACCGAGCGCGCCGCCGAGGTAGAGCAGTATCAGGCCCCAAGCCGTGTCGAAGCCGAAGGCCGGGTAGAGCTCGGTAACCTTCGTGAAGATCATGAAGATCGTCACGATCGCCAGGAACTGCGGGAACATCTGGATCAGCAACAGCGCCAGCAGGCCCGTCCGGCGGCCCTGGAAGCGCATGCGGCTGAAGGCGTAGGCCGCGAACATGCTCAGCAGCAGACTCGCGAACGAGGCGGACAACGCGATGACGATCGAGTTGATGAACCACCGCCCGAACGGATAGACGTCGGAGCTGAACAGGTTGACGAAGTTGTCCAGGCTCGCCCCGGTCGGCAGGAGTTCCGAGGAGGCGAGCGTGCCCAGCGGGTTGATCGCCGCGGAGACCACGAACAGGATCGGGAAGAGCGCGAACGCCACCACCGCGAGCACCACCAGATGGCGCCAGCCGACCTGCTTGAACCAGCGCGTCATGAGTACACCTCCTCCTGGCGGCGGGTCTGCCGGAACGTGATCGCCGAGACGACGGCCACGATCGTGAAGATGAAGACCGAGATCGCCGCGGCGAAGCCGAACTGTGCCGAGCCGGTGCCGAACGCCAGCCGGAACGTGTAGGTGATGAGCAGGTCGGTGGCTCCGACCTGGGGGCTGTCCGCCGAGAACGGGCCGCCCTGGGTGGTGAGCTGGATCGCGTTGAAGTTGTTGAAGTTGAACGCGAAGGAGGAGATCAGCAGCGGGGTGAGTGCCACCAGGAGCAGCGGCAGCGTCACCTTGCGGAAGGCGTACGCCGGTGAGGCACCGTCGATGCCGGCCGCCTCCGTCAACTCCCTGGGGATCGCCTGCAGCGCGCCGGTGGTCACCAGGAACATGTAGGGGAAGCCGAGCCAGAGGTTGACCAGGATGACCGCGAACCTGGCCGTGGTCGGCTCGCCCAGCCAGTCCAGGCTCAGCCCGAACATCTGGTTGATCAGACCGAAGTCCCGGTTGAACATGTCCCGCCAGACCATCAGCATCGCGAAGGACGGCATCGCGTACGGCAGGATCAGGGCGATCCGGTAGATCTTCGTGCCCCGCATCCGCGGGTGGTGCAGCACGAGTGCCACTCCCATGCCCAGCCCGAACGTGGCTGCCACGGACGCCACCGCGAAGAACGTGTTCCACACGAAGACGCCGAAGAAGTGGCCGGAGATGGCCGGGTCGGTGAGGGCCCGCGCGAAGTTGGCGAAACCGATGTTGACCTGCCAGCCCTGCGCGAGGTTCTGGCCCGAGGGGTCGGTGAAGAAGCCCTTGGACTCGTCGGCCGTCCAGCGCTCGCCGGTCTCGGCGTCGACGATGCAGTCGCACAAGGTGTTGTAGGTCTTCTGCGCCCTGCCCTCGACGGCCCGGCTCAGGCCGTTGGCCTTGATGGCACCATTCGGGGTGGGGACGGAGAAGGCGGAGATCTCCGGCCCGCGTTCGGCCGCCTGCGGGGTGGTCAGAACGGTGTAGCCGGGGGCCTGCGTGACCTTGCCGCTGAGGCTGACCTTCGCGCCGGGCAGCGGGGTGAGCCCGTCCGCGGCCCCGACCTGAACCTGCTTGGTCTTGGTGTCGACCAGCAGGAAGACCAGTTCGTCACCCTTGAGCGCGGTGGTGAGGCCGTACTCGGGCGAGCCGGGCGTCTGCTTCACCGAGCCGGACTCGATCGCCGCGATCGCCGCCTGCTTGTCTCCGCGGTGGCCGTCACCGAAGTTGGTGAAGGCCGTGGTCATCGTGTAGACGACCGGGAGGACCTGGAAGGCGATCAGGAAGATCGTGCCCGGCACCAGATACTTGGCCGGGACGTGTCGGCGGCTCAGGTAGAGGTAGCCGACGACCGCGGTGACGAGGCCCAGGAGCGCGAGCGCGACCCAGGCCTCGGTGGCGATCAGCGGGGGCACCGCGTAGAGCAGGACCGCCGCCACGACGCCGAGCACGGCGATCCGGCTCACCACGAAGGCCGTGGTGATCTCGCGTCGTCTGGGAGCCGGGCCGTGCTTTCCGGTCTCGCCTCGCGGCCCCGGCCGGGGAGGGCTCCCGCCCTCCCTGGCCGTCTTCAGCTCCGGAGTGGACATCGGTCGTCCCGGGTCAGTTCTTCAGCGAGTCGTCGATGGCCTTCTGCGCGGCGGCCGCGGCCTTGGCCGGGTCGCCGCCCTTGACCACGGCGGTCTCGGCGATGCCGAAGGGCTCCCAGATGGCGGCCATCTCGGGGATGGCCGGCATCGGGAAGCCGCTCTTGCCCGCGTCCATGAACTTGCCGGCGTCGGGGTCGGTGGCCTTGACCGCCTCCAGCGCGGCGGTCAGCGCCGGCGGGCGCGGGTCGGCCTCGTAGAGGGCCTTGGCGACATCCGGGTTGGTGACGTAGTTGCTCACGAACTCCTGGGCCAGGGCCTTGCTGCTGCCCTTGGAGGCGACGAAGAAGGACTGCACGCCGACGAACGGGGTCGCGGGCTTGCCCCCCTCGAAGCCCGGGACCGCGGTGATGTCGTAGCTCAGGCCGCTCTTCTTCACGTCGGCCATCGCCCACGGGCCGGAGATCAGGAAGGCGCACTTGCCCGCGGCGAAGTTCGGGATGGAGTTCTCGTTGGTGAGCGAGGTCTTCAGCGCGCCGTCACCCTTCTCCCCGAGGTCCTTCAGCTTGCCGAACGCCGCGACCGAGCCCTCGGAGCCGATCAGGACCTTCTTGGGGTCGGGGTCGCCGGAGTCGGTGGCTCCGAACAGGGCGCCGCCGCCCGAGGCGAAGATCGGGTAGATGTGGAAGGCGTCGCCGCGCTGGGTGACCGGCAGGCAGAGGATCTCCTTGACCTTGCCGTCCTTCTTCAGCTTCGTGCCGGTCTTGACCAGTTCCTCGATGGAGGCCGGGGCGTCGGGGACCAGTTTGGTGTTGCGGATCAGCGCAATGTTCTCCACGGCGTACGGCGCGCCGTATACCTGGCCGTTGAAGGTGACCGCCTTCAACGCGATCTCGGGGAACGACGCCTGCTGCTCGGCGGTCAGGTTCACCGGGTCGATGGCACCGTTCTGGACCAGGTTGCCGATCCAGTCGTGCGCGCCGACCATCACGTCGGGACCGCTGCCCTGCTGCGAGGCGGCGACGAAGGCCTGCTGGTTGTTGTCGCTGATCTCCTTCACCTCGACGGTGACACCGTTCTCGGTGCCGAACTCGTCGGCGAAGGGCTTCAGGGCCTTGGTCCGGTTCGGGTCGACCCAGATGACGAGCTTGCCGTTGCCCTTGTCCTTCGCGGGGGCCGAGGTGGCGGCCGAAGTGTCGGCCGTCGCGCTGGGGGCCGCCTCGCCAGGCGTCCCGCCGCCGCCACAGGCCGTGACGGCAAGAGCCAAGGCCGCCACCGTGGTGGCGGCACCCGCAACACGGACGCGCATGGGATCTCCTCGTGGTCTGTGAGGTTTTCAACATAAAGATCTTTTATGACCACTTTCACGCTTCGCGTCACGTTTAAATGATCTTGACCTTGATGTGGCTTATGTTTCCCGGACGTTAGCGATTGGTTGCAAGCTTTGGAAGAACTTGCGAAGCAGAGTTATCAGACCGCTATCTGACCGCAGAAAGCCGCTTGCAATACATCCCCAATCGACCGATTTGTCCTGATTCAGGAGATCGAAAACTGGAGGTTGACATCCAATCGGCATCTGAAACTTGCTGAAATCCAGCTTGACGCCCCCAGAGCCGCACGGGATCCTTCACCGGACATCACGGACATCCATTCGCGTCAACGGACATCGCGGGGAGCTGCGGTCCGGACCATCCCCGGGAGGAACAACCAGTGACCATCCTTGGCAACGACGACTGGTGGCGCGACGCGGTCGTGTATCAGGTCTACCCGCGCAGCTTCGCCGACGCCGACGGTGACGGCACCGGCGACCTCCAGGGCGTGCGGAGCAGGCTGCCGTACCTGAAGGCCCTGGGCGTGGACGCGATCTGGCTCAGCCCGTTCTACACCTCGCCCCTGGCCGACGGCGGCTACGACGTGGCCGACTACCGCGACGTGGACCCGCGCTTCGGCAGCCTCGGCGACTTCGACCAGATGATCGGCGACGCGCACGGACTGGGCATCCGGGTCATCGTGGACCTGGTGCCCAACCATTCCTCCGATGCGCACCCGCGGTTTCAGGCGGCGCTCGCGGCCGGGCCCGGCTCCCCCGAGCGCGACTGGTACATGTTCGGCGAGGGCTTGGGCGAGAGCGGCGAATTGCCGCCCAACGACTGGGAGTCCATCTTCGGCGGCCCGGCGTGGACCCGGCTGCCCGACGGCCAGTGGTATCTGCACCTGTTCGCCCCCGAGCAGCCCGACCTGAACTGGGAGAACCCGGAGGTCCGGGCCGAGTTCCGCGACATCCTGACCTTCTGGCTGGACCGGGGGGTGGACGGCTTCCGGGTCGACGTGGCGCACGGCATGATCAAGGCCGAAGGGCTGCCGTCGGTCGGCCGGAGCAGCGACGAGGACGGCCGCCAGGCGGAGATGCTCGGCGACGAGCTCGTGCCGTACTTCGACCAGGACGGCGTGCACGACATCTACCGCGAATGGCGGCCGATCCTGGACAGCTACCCGGGAGGCCGGATCGGGGTCGCCGAGGCCTGGGTCGCCACGCCGGAGCGGCTGGCCCGCTACATCGGCACGGAAGAGCTGCACCAGGCGTTCAACTTCGACTTCATGATGGCCGACTTCCATGCCAAGTCGTTCCGCACCGTCATCGACAGGTCGCTGGCCGAGGCGGAGCTGGTCGGCGCGCCCACCACCTGGGTGCTGTCCAACCACGACAAGTGGCGGCACGTGACCAGGTACGGCGACGGCGAGACGGGATTGCGCCGGGCCCGCGCGGCCACCCTGCTGATGCTGGCGCTGCCCGGCTCGGCGTACCTTTACAACGGCGAGGAGCTGGGCCTGCCCGAGGTGCTCGACCTTCCGGACGAACTGCGCGAGGATCCGGCGTTCCTCCGCACCGGGGAGAGCCGTGACGGCTGCCGGGTACCGCTGCCCTGGGGCGGAACGGTGACCGAGGGTTTCCGGTTCGGCCCGACGGGCGCCGCCAGGCCGTGGCTGCCGCAGCCGGCGTCCTGGGAGCTCCTCACCGCGGATGCCCAGGAGGACGCCCCGGACTCGACCCTGAACCTCTACCGGACCGCGCTGCGGATCCGCAGGGAACACCCGGCGCTCGGCGGCGGCCAGGTGAAGTGGCTGGACTCGCCGGAGGACGTGCTGGTCATCGCCCGCGAGCCCGGCCTGGTCGTGGTGGTCAACATCAGCGACAGCCCGGTCACCCCGGCGGAGCTCGGCCTGACCGGCGAGCCGCTGGTCTCCAGCGGCCCGCTCGGTGCGGACGGCTCGATCCCCGCCGACACCGCGCTCTGGCTCGCGGTCTGAAAGCTCAGGGTCTGAGCGGTCTGAAGGGTCGCGGTCCGGAGACCGGCAGGCCGGAGGCCCACGCCCCAGGGCTGGTTCAGAACATATTTCAGGAAATTTCTGCAAGGCATTGCATAGGTCATCTCCAGTGAGTAACTTCCGGGCAACACCCCCGAAACACTGACATATGTGGAGGCCTTGGTGGTCTGGCCGCTCCCCCCGCGGCGCGTGGGTACGTCACGACCGGGCGTAGGCGCCCGCATCGCCGGGGCCGCCGTCGCGGCGGTCCTGCTCACGTCCTCGCTCGCTGTATCCGCCTCACCCGCCGCCGCGCTCCAGGCGACCCCGGCCCCGGCCGGGGTCGTCTCCGCGCTGAGCCGTACGGCGGAGCCCTCCGACAGAGACCTCGCCCGCGACGCGCTCCGCGCCGACCTGAGCCGCGAACGCTTCTACTTCGCGATGACCGACAGGTTCGCCAACGGCGACACCGGCAACGACCGGGGCGGCCTGTCCGGCGACCGGCTCACCACCGGCTTCGACCCGACCCACAAGGGCTTCTACCAGGGCGGCGACCTCAAGGGGCTGCTCGGCAAGCTCGACTACATCAAGAACCTGGGCAGCACCGCGATCTGGATCACTCCGGCGTTCGTCAACCGCCCCGTGCAGGGCACCGGCGCGAACGTCTCGGCCGGCTACCACGGCTACTGGATCACCGACTTCACCAGGATCGACCCGCACCTGGGCACCAACGCCCAGATGAAGGAGCTGGTGCGCGAGGCGCACCGGCGCGGGATGAAGGTCTTCTTCGACATCATCACCAACCACACGGCCGATGTGATCGACTACGCGGAGAAGACCTACTCCTACCGGTCCAAGGGCGCCTATCCCTACGTCGACACCGACGGCGTGCCGTTCGACGACCGGGCCTACGCGGGCAAGAACACCTTCCCCAAGGTGGACACCGGCTCGTTCCCGTACACCCCGGTCGCTCCCAAGAACGCCAAGACCCCGTCCTGGCTGAACGACCCGACGATGTACCACAACCGGGGCGACTCCACCTTCAGCGGTGAGAACGACCAGTACGGCGACTTCTTCGGCCTCGACGACCTGTGGACCGAGCGTCCCGAGGTCGTCAAGGGCATGACGGACATCTACCAGACGTGGGTGCGCGAGACCGGCCTCGACGGCTTCCGCATCGACACCGCCAAGCACGTGAACATGGAGTTCTGGGAGAAGTTCTCCCCGGCCCTGCGCGGCTACGCGGCCCAGCACGGCAACAAGCGGTTCTTCATGTTCGGCGAGGTCTACTCCAGCGAGCCCGCCTTCACCAGCCGCTACTCCACCCGGGGCCAGATGAACGCCACCCTGGACTTCCCCTTCCAGGAGGCCGCCCGTTCCTTCAGCGGCGGCACCGCGGGCGCGGCGCGGCTGGCCCAGCTGTACGCCGGCGACGACTACCACACCGACGCCGACAGCAACGCCGCGTCGCTGCCGACCTTCCTCGGCAACCACGACATGGGCCGCATCGGCCGTTTCATCTCCCAGGACAACCCCGGCGCGCCCGACTCCGAGCTGCTCCGCAGGGACCTGCTCGCCCACGAGCTGATGTACCTCACCCGGGGCCAGCCGGTCGTCTACTACGGAGACGAACAGGGCTTCACCGGCAAGGGCGGCGACCAGGACGCCCGCGCGTCCATGTTCGCCTCGAAGACCGAGAGCTACCTGAGCGACGACCTGATCGGTACCGACGCGACCCACGCGCGCGACAACTTCGTCCCCTCCCACCCGCTGTACCGGGGCATCTCCGCCCTGGCCGCGCTGCGCGACGCCCACCCGGCCCTGGCCGACGGCGCCCAGATCGAACGGCTCGCCTCAGGCGGCGTCTACGCCTTCTCCAGGATCGACGCCGCGCGGCAGGTCGAGTACGTCGTGGCGGTCAACAACGCCGAGCAGCCGGCGAACGCGAGCGTGCCCACCTTCTCCGCGGGCGCCGCCTTCACCAGGGTGTACGGGGAGGGCGCCGCCGCGCTCACCACCGGCTCGGACACGAAGCTCGCGCTCACCGTCCCCGCCCTGTCGGCGGTGGTCTACAAGGCGTCCGCGAAGCTCACCGCCCCGTCCACGGCCCCGGCCGTCTCCATCGCCCTGCCGGGAGCCGAGATCAGGGGCACCGCCGAGGACGGCCGGATCCCGGTCACCGCGACCGTACCGGGAGGCGGCTTCGACCAGGTCACCTTCGCCGCCAAGGTCGGCGGGGACGCCTGGCGGGTGATCGGCACCGACGACGCGCCGAACGCCTCCCCCGCGGGCCGTACCTTCCGGGTCTTCCACGACCTGCGCGGCATCGCGGCGGGCACGAAGATCTCCTACAAGGCGGTGGTGAAGGACTCCGCGGGCCGCTTCGCCTCGGCGAGCGCGGCGGCGACCGTCGGCGCCGAGCCCACCCCCGAGGAGCCGGGCGCGGTCAAGCGCGACTGGCTGGTCGTGCACTACCAGCGCGAGAACTACGACGGCTGGGGCCTGCACGTCTGGGGCGACGTCGAGAACCCCACGGAATGGGCCGAGCCGCTCAAGCTCACCGGCGAGGACGCCTACGGCCGTTTCGCCTGGATCAAGCTCAAGCCCGGCGCGTCCAACGTCGGGATCATCGCCCACAAGGGTGACGAGAAGGACGGCGGCGACCGGGTCGTCAACCCCGCCAGGAACGGCGAGGTCTGGCTCGCGGAGGGGAACGCGGAGACGCACCTGTCCCGCGCGGCCGCCCAGGGCTACACGACGATCCGCTACAGCAGGCCGGACAAGAACTACGACGGCTGGGGCCTGCACCTGTGGGGCGACGGGCTCGCCGACGGGGTGCCCACCGAGTGGGCCACCCCGCGCCCGCCGGACGGCACCGACTCCTACGGCGCGTTCTGGAAGGTCCCGCTGAAGAACGCCTCGACGCCGGTGAACTTCATCATCCACAAGGGCGACACCAAGGATCCCGGCCCCGACCAGTCGTTCACCCCGGCACTCCAGCCGGAGGCCGCCGTCGTCTCGGGCGTGGCGAAGATCCACCCGACCCGGGCCTCGGCCGAGAACGTGGCGATCCTGCACTACCACCGTCCCGACGGGAAATATGAAGGCTGGGGACTGCACCTGTGGGGTGACGTGGCCCAGCCCACCGAGTGGGCCACCCCGCTCCAGCCCACGGGCGAAGACGCCTTCGGCGTCTACTTCCGCGTCCCCCTGACCGAGGGGGCCAAGAACGTGAGCTACATCATCCACAAGGGTGACGAGAAAGACCTTCCCGACAACCAGGCGCTGGACCTCACGGCGACCGGCCACGAAGCCTGGCGGATCGCGGCCACCGAGGGCTACCTGCTGCCACAGCCGGCGGCACGCGGCGCGGACGCCGACCTGTCGAAGTCCTCGGCGCACTGGATCGACCGCGGCACCGTGGTGTGGAAGGTCGAGCCGTCGTCCTCGCTCCGGCACTCCCTGGCCTTCTCCGAGAAGGGCGACATCACCTATGCCAAGGGCGACCTGACCGGCGACATCCGGATCATCCGCCTCCTTCTCGGAGCGCTCACCGAGGCGCAGCAGGCGAAGTGGCCGCACCTGGCCGGGCACGCCGCGTTCACGATCGACCCGCGTGACGCCGACCTCGTCGGAAAGGCACTGCGCGGCCAGGTCGTGGCCGTCGAGCGCGACGCCTCGGGCGTGCTGCTGGCCGCCACCGGCGTGCAGTTGCCCGGCGTACTCGACGACCTGCACGCCAAGGCGGCGACCGCCGGCCTCGGTCCCTCATGGAGCGGTGGCACGCCCGGCCTGTCGGTCTGGGCGCCGACGGCGCGCAAGGTCGAGCTGGCGCTCTACCGCGACCCCTCCGGCGGGGCCCGCACCGTCCACGCCATGCGGCGCGACGACGGCACCGGCATCTGGTCGGTCCGCGGACAGCAGGGCTGGAAGAACCGCTACTACACCTTCCTGGTCACGGTCTACGCGCCCGCCGAGGGCAAGATCGTCACCAACGAGGTGACCGACCCCTACAGCCTGTCGCTGGCCGCCGGCTCGGGCCGCAGCCAGCTCGTCGACCTGTCCGACCGTTCCCTGCGGCCCGACGGCTGGTCGTCACTTGCCAAACCCAAGGCGGTGCCGCAGGAGAAGGCGTCGATCTACGAGCTGCACGTGCGCGACTTCTCCGCCTCCGACACGACGGTCCCCACCTCCAGCCGCGGCACCTACTCGGCCTTCACCGGCGACTCGGCGGGGATGAAGGAGCTGCGCGGGCTGGCCAAGGACGGCCTGACCCACGTGCACCTGCTGCCCGTCTTCGACATCGCGACGGTCCCCGAGCGCCGGGCGGAGCGGACCGAGCCCGACTGCGACCTGGCCTCGATGCCCCCCGACTCCGAGGAGCAGCAGGCCTGCGTCGCGCGCACCGCGGCAGGAGACTCCTTCAACTGGGGCTACGACCCGCTGCACTACACGGTGCCCGAGGGCTCCTACGCCGCCGACCCCGAGGGGTCCTCGCGGATCAAGGAGTTCCGGAGCATGGTCGGCGGGCTGAACGGGGCGGGTCTGCGGGTGGTGATGGACGTGGTCTACAACCACACCCACGCCGCCGGCCAGGACTCCACCTCGGTGCTCGACCGGATCGTGCCCGGCTACTACCATCGGCTGCTCGACGACGGCACCGTGGCCACCTCCACCTGCTGCGCCAACACCGCGCCCGAGCACGCCATGATGGGCAAACTCGTCGTCGACTCCGTCGTCACCTGGGCCCGCGAGTACAAGGTGGACGGCTTCAGGTTCGACCTGATGGGCCACCACCCCAAGGCGAACATGCTCGCGGTCCGCGCCGCCCTGGACAGGCTGACCGTGGCCCGCGACGGCGTGGACGGGAAGTCGATCATCCTGTACGGGGAGGGCTGGAACTTCGGCGAGGTCGCCGACAACGCCCGCTTCGAGCAGGCCACCCAGGCCAACATGGCGGGCACCGGGATCGGCACCTTCAGCGACCGGCTCCGTGACGCGGTCCGCGGCGGCAGCCCGTTCGACCCCGACCCGCGGGTCCAGGGCTTCGGCTCGGGACTGGCCGGGGCGCCCAATGGGTCGCCCGCCAACGGCGACGAGGCGCAGCAGCGGGCCCGGCTGCTCGGCTACCAGGACCTGATCAAGGTCGGGCTGGCCGGCAACCTCCGCGACTACACCTTCACCGCCTCGGACGGCAGACAGGTCAAGGGCTCGCAGGTCGACTACAACGGCTCCCCCGCCGGATACACCGCCTCGCCGGGCGAGGTCGTCACCTACGTCGACGCCCACGACAACGAGACGCTGTTCGACGCGCTGGCCTACAAGCTGCCGCAGGCCACCACCATGGCCGACCGGGTGCGCATGCAGTCGCTCTCGCTGGCCACGGCCGTGCTCGGGCAGGGCACCTCGTTCGTGCACGCCGGCAGCGAGCGGCTCCGCTCCAAGTCGCTGGACCGCAACTCCTACGACTCCGGCGACTGGTTCAACCGGCTGCTCTGGGACTGCTCGGCGGGCAACGGCTTCGGCGCCGGGCTCCCCCCGAAGGCCGACAACGAGGACAAGTGGCAGTACGCCAGGCCGCTGCTCGCCGACCCGGCGCTGAAGCCGGACTGCGCGGCGATCGGCGCGGCCCGCGCCCGCTACGGCGAGCTGTTGAAGATCCGCTCGTCCTCCCCGGCCTTCGGTCTCGGCAGCCTGGCCGAGGTGCAGAAGCGCCTGACCTTCCCGACCAGCGGCACCTCGGAGACCCCGGGTGTGGTGACCATGCACCTGGACGCCTCGGGGATCGACCCGCGCTGGAAGTCGATCACCGTCGTCTTCAACGCGACCCCCGAGACACGGCCGCAGACCGTCGCCGCGCTGAAGGGCACCCAGGTGACGCTCCACCCCGTCCAGACGGCCGGCGACGACGCCGTCGTGAAGCAGTCGACGTTCGACCCCGCCACGGGCACGCTGACGGTCCCGGCACGCACGGTCGCCGTCTTCGTCCAGCCCTGACCCCCGCATACCCCGGAAAGACGGCCGGGCCAGGTGTTGCAGCACCCGGCCCGGCCAGGGAACCCGTCCATCGATCCTGGAGGCCCCCCACTCATGAAACCCTACAGACTCATCGTTGCCACGGCGTTAAGCGCGCTGGCGGGCGCCGCGGTCGTGGTGCCCGTCGCGCTGAGCACCCCCGCCCAGGCGGCACCGCCCACCCCCGGCCCGATCGTCAAGCTGTGGAACTGGAACTGGAACTCCGTCGCCAGGGAGTGCACCGACATCCTCGGCCCGGCCGGATACTCCGCCGTGCAGGTCTCGCCGCCGAGTGACTCGATGTCCAAGGGCGGCTCGGTCTGGTGGGACATCTACCAGCCCGCCCGCTACACCCTCACCAGCAAGTTCGGTGACGAGAACGCGTTCAGGAACATGGTGAACGCCTGCCACGCGGCGGGCGTCAAGGTCCACGCCGACGCCGTCATCAACCACATGACCGGCCAGGGCAGCACCAGCTACGGCGGTTACAGCTTCGGCAAGTACAACTACCCGGGGCTCTACTCATCCTGGGACTTTCACTCCCCCACCTGCGGGATCAACGGCTCCGACTACAAAAACGACGGCTGGCGGGTGCAGAACTGCGAGCTGGTCGGCCTGTCCGACCTCAACACCGGCTCCGAGTACGTCCGCGGCCAGATCGCCGGCTACCTCAACAAGCTGACCTCCCTGGGCGTGGACGGCTTCCGCATCGACGCCGCCAAGCACATCAACCCGGGCGACCTGGCCGCGATCAAGGGCAAGCTGACCGGCTCGCCCTACATCCACCAGGAGGTCATCCAGGGCGACAACGAGGCGATCACCCCGAGCCAGTACACCGGGATCGGCGACGTGCACGAGTTCGTGTACGGACGCAAACTCAAGGAGCAGTTCGCCGGGCAGATCAAGAACCTGCAGAGCTTCGGCCAGAGCTGGGGCCTGTCGGTGCCCAGCGACAAGGCCGTGGTCTTCATCGACAACCACGACACCGAGCGTAACGGCTCGACCATGAACTACAAGTACGGCGACGCCTACAAGCTGGCCAACGTCTTCATGCTGGCCTGGCCGTACGGCACCCAGCGCGTTTACTCCGGGTTCACCTGGGGCGACAGCGAGGGCGGCCCGCCGTCCGCCAACGGCGGCTTCGTCACCGACGTCAACTGCGGCAACGGCCAGTGGACCTGCTTCCACCGCCAGATGAGCGGGATGGTCGGCTTCAACCGCGCCGTCGCCGGCACCTCGGTCGGCAACTGGTACGACAACGGCAACAACGTGATCGCCTTCAGCCGCGGCAACAAGGGCTGGGTCGCGATCAACAACGAGGGCGGCAGCGTCACCCGTACCTTCTCCACCGGCCTGCCCGCCGGAACCTACTCCAACGACGTGGGCGGCGGCACGGTGACCGTCGACTCGAACGGCTCCGCCTCGGTGACCGTCCCCGGCAAGAGCGCGGTCGCCATCCACGTCGGCGGCGTCAGGCCGACCGACCCGCCGCCCGGTGACGCGACCGTCTACTACTCCACCACCTGGGCAGACGCCAACATCCACTACCAGCCCACCGGCGGCGCCTGGACCACCGTCCCCGGCGTCGCCATGAACGAGACCGCCTGCGCCGGCTGGAAGAAGAAGACCGTCGCCCTCGGCACCGCCACCGGGCTCAAGGCCGCCTTCAACAACGGCTCCGGCACCTGGGACAACAACGGCGGTTCCGACTACACCATCGGCCGCGGGGTGAGCACGGTCAAGAACGGCGTCGTGACCGCCAACGCCACCTCCCCCTGCGGCCCCGAACCCAGCCCCACCCCGACGGTGAACCCCGGTAAGGTCGCCACCTCCTTCAACGCGAACGTGACGACCTCCTACGGCCAGAACGTCTTCGTGGTCGGCGACGTCGCCGAACTGGGCAGCTGGAACCCCGCCAACGCGGTGGCGCTCTCATCGGCCGACTACCCGGTCTGGAAGGTCACGGCCAACCTGCCGGCCAACACCGCGGTCTCCTACAAGTACATCAAGAAGAACCCCGACGGCTCGGTGACGTGGGAGAGCGACCCCAACCGGTCCTTCACCATCCCGGCGAGCGGCACCGCGACGCGCAACGACAGCTGGCGCTGACCTCCTGGCCGGGCCTCGGCCCGGCCCACCATCCCGGGCGCCCACCGGCGCCCCGGACCATCCCGCCACCGCCTCACACAGAGGAACCCCATGCGCTCATCTCCCAAACGCGCCCTCAGACTGCTCACCGTCGCGGCCTTCGGCCTGACCTCCGCCGTCGTCCCGCTGTCCGCGGCCCTGGCCGCCAACAGCGTGACCGTCTACTACGCCACCGGCTGGACGACCGCCAACATCCACTACCAGCCCACCGGCGGCGCCTGGACCACCGTCCCCGGCGTCCCCATGAACGAGACCGCCTGCGCCGGCTGGAAGAAGAAGACCGTCGACCTGGGCTCGGCCACCGGGCTCAAGGCCGCCTTCAACAACGGCTCCGGCACCTGGGACAACAACAACGGCGCCGACTACACCATCGGCACCGGGACCGTGAAGGTCTCCGGCGGCCAGGTGACGTCGGGTGACCCGTGCTCGGGAGGCGAACCACCGGGCAACCAGGCCGTCGTCTACTTCTACAAGAAGACCAAGGGCTGGACGACCGCCAACATCCACTACCAGCCCACCGGCGGCGCCTGGACCGCCGTCCCCGGCGTCCCCATGAACGAGACCGCCTGCACCGACTGGGCCAAGAAGACCGTCAGCCTGGGCTCGGCCACCGGGCTCAAGGCCGCCTTCAACAACGGCTCCGGCACCTGGGACAACAACAACGGCGCCGACTACACCATCGGCACCGGCGTCAGCACCGTCAAGAACGGCGTCGTGACCGGCAACGCCGCCGACCCATGCGCCCCCGAGGTTCCGGACACCGAGAAGCCCAGCACGCCGACCGGTGTGACGGCGGCCGCGACCGGTGTCTCGATCGCACTGACCTGGAACGCCTCCACCGACAACGTCGGGGTGACCGGCTACAAGGTCACCCGCACCGGCGGCACCGGGGGAACCAAGGTCGTCGAGGTGACGGCCACCGCGCACTCCGACACCGGCCTGGCGGAGAACACCCTCTATCGCTACACCGTCCAGGCCAGGGACGCCGCCGGCAACCTCTCCGGGGCGAGTGCGGAGGCCACCGCCACCACCGGGAAGAAGCCCGAGGAGCCCAAGGGCGGCACCCCGCTCGGCGGCGACCCGCGCGAGGACTCCATCTACTTCGTGATGACCGCCCGGTTCGCCGACGGCGACACCTCCAACAACCGGGGAGGCAGCCAGCACGTGAAGTCGGGCAACGCCGCGAACAACGACCCGATGTTCCGCGGTGACTTCAAGGGCCTGGTCGACAAGCTCGACTACATCAAGGGCCTCGGCTTCTCCGCCCTGTGGATCACCCCGGTCGTGCTCAACCGCTCCGACTACGACTTCCACGGTTACCACGGCTGGGACTTCTACCGGGTCGACCCCCGCCTGGAGTCCGAGGGCACGTCGTACCAGGATCTGATCAACGCCGCCCACGCCAAGGGCATCAAGATCTACCAGGACGTCGTCTACAACCACAGTTCCCGCTGGGGCGCCAAGGGCCTGTTCACCCCCACCGTGTGGGGCGCGCGCGACGATCAGTGGAAGTGGCTCTACAGCGAGAAGGTGGCGGGCCGGCAGTACGACCCGATGCAGGAGCATCAGGGGAACGCCCCGGACCTGACGGCCGCGCAGAACGCGATGGCCAAGGGCAGGCCGTACAACGGCGACCAGTGGTCCACCACCGAGCCGGCCGGCAACACCTGCCGTAACTGGGGCACTCCCACCCAGTGGAGCAGCCCCGAGGGGTACCGCATCTACAACTGCCAGTGGCCGAACCCGACCTCCGGCATGTTCCCCGCGAACTACTACCACCAGTGCTGGATCGGCAACTGGGAGGGCGAGGACTCCCGTAGCTGCTGGCTCCACGACGACCTGGCCGACTTCAACACGGAGAGCAAGGTCGTCCAGGACTACCTGATCGACGTCTACAACAAGTACATCGACATGGGCGTGGACGGCTTCCGCGTCGACACCGCCGTGCACATCCCCAGGGTCACCTGGAACCGCCGGTTCCTGCCCGCGATCCGCGAGCACGCGACCGCGAAGTTCGGTGCGGAGAAGGCCAAGGACTTCTACGTCTTCGGCGAGGTCGCCTCGTTCGTGCACGACAAGTGGAACCGCGGCTCAGTGAACCACTCCGCCCAGTTCTTCACCTGGAAGGAGCGCAAAGAGTACAGCGCCGACGACGTCCGAGCGGCGATCGAGCAGTACGACTACGAGAACCTGATGGGCCCCGGCAACCAGCCCACCAGCACCAACGCCACGCTGAACGGCAACACCTACCACGCGCCCGACCACAGCAGGTTCTCCGGCATGAACGTCATCGACATGCGCATGCACATGAACTTCGGCGAGGCGTCCAACGCGTTCCACAACGGCAAGGACTCCGACGACAGCTACAACGACGCCACCTACAACACCGTCTACGTCGACTCCCACGACTACGGCCCGAACAAGTCCTCGGTCCGCTACGACGGCGGCACCGACGCCTGGGCGGAGAACATGAGCCTGATGTGGACCTTCCGCGGCATCCCGACGCTCTACTACGGCTCGGAGATCGAGTTTCAGGCGGGCAAGCCGATCGACTGCGGGCCGACCTGCCCGCTGGCCACGACGGGGCGCGCCTATTTCGGTGACCATCTGGCGGGATCGGTCACCGCCTCCGGTTTCGGCACGGTGTCCAGTGCCTCGGGCACGGTGACGCAGACCCTCGACAAGCCGCTGGTCAAGCATGTGCAGCGGCTCAACCAGATCCGCAGGGCCGTCCCGGCGCTGCAGAAGGGGCAGTACTCCACCGAGGGCGTCTCGGGCGGCATGGCCTACAAGCGTCGTTTCACTCAGGGGTCCGTGGACAGCTTCGTGCTGGTCTCGGTCTCCGGGAACGCCACCTTCACCGGCATCCCCAACGGCACCTACGTCGATGCCGTCACCGGTGACAGCAAGACCGTCACCGGCGGAACGCTCACCATCTCGCTGAGCGGCAAGGGCAACATGAGGGCCTACGTGCTCGCACTGCCCGGCAACCCGGCTCCCGGCAAGATCGGCGTCGCGGGGCCGTACCTGAGGTGACCGCGCCCGGTGGCACCGCCCGGATCGGCCTCCGAGCCGATCCGGGCGGTGTCGCGCCGTTCACCACGCGCGATGCCGCACTCCCCCGACGTTGGCCGGCTCCGGCTGCCCCGCCGGGGTGTCGCGGCGGGCGCAGGCCGTCAGGAGTCGATCAGCTTCGCGAAGCCCGGGTAGTCGACCACGATCCCGTCGTCGTCGAAGACGAGGTCGGCGTGCAGGCCCCCGCTCTCGCAGCGCACCAGGTTGGGACCGAGGTGGGTGTAGCGCTGGGGATGGTGGCTCACGTGCAGGTGGGGCACCTGGACCGCGGCCGTGACGATGTCCACGTGCCCTTTGGAAGCGTTGAGGCCGTGCCGCAGGACCGGCATGGTGTGCGTCAGCGGCGAGAGCTCCAGATCGCAGTCGAGCGCGTCGTTCAGGACGTTCATGTCCCCGCCGGGCAACGCCCCGTCCAGGCGCCCCTCCTCGTAGGTCTCACAGGACCAGGCTCCGTGGACGGAGCGGCGCAGATCGAGGGACCGGGACCAGTCCGCGCCGTGAGCCCGTACCGTCAGCAGCTCGGTGATGTATCCGGGCAGCACGCGCAGCGTGTATTCCAGCCGGTAGGGCACCGGATCCGTGCCGATCGCCACGCCGACCGCCATCATCTCCCCGGTGAGGTCGACCTCCGCGTATTCGGCTCCCTCGTCCTTCAGCCACACGAGCCCGCGCATCGCCGTCCCCCCGCCCGCTCCTTCCCGGCCCACGAGTGAGATGACCCGGCGGCACGGGAATACCCCTGGCCGGTGAGCGTGAACCTCCACACCATTCCAAGAACGTTAAACAAGACGCGTACCCCCTCGGCCCTCCGGTGCAAGGCCCGGCTACGGTATGCCGGGTGCAGGCGGTTATTGCGGCGTTCGTCCCGATATGGTGCATCGGTGCCCTCGGCTGGCTGGCCGCCCGTTCCGGGTCGGCGAGCGTTCAGGTCCGGCAGGCGCTGACGAGGTTCGCGTTCACCATCGCGATGCCCTCGGTGCTGTTCACCACGCTCAGCCGTACCCCGCTCAGCCAGATCCAGCCCGGCCCGCTGCTCGCCTTCGCGATCAGCACCTTCACCGTCGGCCTGCTGGCACTGGCACTGTTCCGCGGCAAGCTGCCCGACCGGGTGACCGGCGCGATGGCGTCGTCCTACGTCAACGCCGGCAACCTCGGCATCCCCGTCGGCCTCTACGTCCTGCACGACGCGACGTTCGTGGTGTCGGTCCTGATGTTCCAGGTCCTGGTGGTCTCCCCGCTGCTCTTCCTCGGTCTCGGGGCCGGCGGCTCGTCCTTCCTCGCCCCGCTGCGGACGCCGATCGTGGCGGCCTCGATCCTCGGCCTGGGCGTGTCCGCCCTCGGCTGGCGGTTGCCCGACCTCGCGCTGCGGCCCCTGGAGATCCTCGGTGGCGCCGCGGTGCCCCTGGCGCTCTTCTCACTGGGCATGTCCCTGAACGGCTCGGCCGTCGCCTGGCGCGGAATCGGACCGGTGGTGGTGCTCAAACTGCTGCTCCAGCCGCTGGTCGCTCTCCTGGCCGGACGTTTCCTCCTCGATCTCGACGGTCCCGCGCTCTTCGCTGCGGTCCTGTTCGCGGGACTTCCGACCGCCCAGAACACCTACGTCTACGCCGCCGAGCACGGCCGTCCCACCGAACTGCCCCGCGACGCCATCCTCGTCTCCAGCCTCCTGTCCCTGGTGACCCTGTCCGTCATCGCCCTGCTGGGAGCCGGGTGATCCGAGAGATCCGTCCGTCCGGTACGTTCGTTCGTCATCTGGGCGAGCGTGGTGGCGAAGTGCCGTCAACAGCGCATGCGGGCGCTATGAGGCGTGAGCGGAGGCCCGCCGAAGTGCTTCGATCACGGTCGTGATCGCGGGCCGCCGCGCGCTGCCGGAGCGAACGGCAACCACGATCTTCCGATCGGAGAGACCGATGATCGGGCGAGCGACGACGCCGGCCCTGGGCTCGACCGCGAGCTCGGGGAGCACCGCGACGGACAGTCCTGCGGCGACGTGGGAGAGCAGCACACCGTAGCTGGAGAAGCGACCGGCGACGATCGGCTCGAATCCGGCGAGCCGGCAGTGACGAGGAACGAGCTCACCCAGGTACGTGCCCGAGTGGTCCAGCGCCCACCGCTCCGCGGCGAGATCGGCGAGCGAGACGACGTCGAGCTCCCCCACCGCATGAGCCGCGGGCGCGACAAGCAGGAGCGGGTCGGTCGCGAGCGGGATCACCGTGATGGTGGGGCTCAAGAGCGAGCCGTCGGCTTCGTCGACGGTGACCACGAGATCGCAGCGGCCCTGATGGAGCGCCGCCATGCTCTCGCGCGGCTCGATCTCGAGCAGCTCCAGCCTCAGCCGCGGATGCGTGCGCGCCACAGCCGTCACCGCCTTGATCAGGATCGGGGCGATCGAGCTGGCGAACCCGCCCACGCGTAATTGTCCCGCGGGTTCGGTTGTGACCTCGGCCAGCTCCGCCTCGATGGAATCCATGTGATCGCGCAGCTCGCGCGCCCGTTCCACGAGCGTCGCACCGGTCGGCGTGAGGGTGAGGGTTCGACCGACCCGTTCGAAGAGCTGCACTCCCGTCTCGGCCTCCAGCACTGTGAACTGCTGCGACACCGTCGAAGGGCTCAACATCAGTTCCGCCGCCACGGCGCGCACGGTTCCGACCCGCTCGAACACATCGAGAAGCCGAAGTCGCCACGGGTTCAGAGTCATGACACGCAGCCTACTGTTCGATGGAACCGAACAGAATGATGGAAATGCTGCGATGGACATGCACAGTCTGACGTCAGTACCGTCGAACCATGTCGTCCATCGCCTCCGAACCCCCACTCGCCTCCGATGCTGCGTTCTGGTCAGATGTTGACAAGCACGTCATCCGGTACGGCGCCCCGTTCGTTCCGGAGATAATCGCGCGCGCCGAGGGAAGTTTCGTCTACACCGAAAGGGGACGGAAGATCCTCGACTTCACGTCGGGGCAAATGAGTTCCATCCTCGGCCACTCGCACCCGGAGATCGTGGCGACAGTACAGCGCCAGGTCGCCGGTCTCGACCACCTCTACAGCGGCATGCTCTCCAGGCCGGTCGTCGAGCTCTCGCGACGCCTGGCCGAGACGCTGCCCGCCCCTCTCGCCAAGACCTTGCTTCTGAGCACGGGTGCGGAGTCGAACGAGGCGGCGATCCGGATGGCGAAGCTTGTCACCGGAAAGCATGAGATCGTGTCGTTCGCGCGGTCCTGGCATGGCATGACCCAGGCCGCAGCCGGGGCGACCTACAGCGCAGGACGCAAGGGATACGGTCCGGCCGCCCCGGGCAACATCCCGATCCCGGTCCCCTACGAGTATCGGCCCGATTTCATCGACGCGGAGGGGCGACTTGACTGGCGGCGTCAGCTCGACGTCGCCTTCGGGCTCGTGGACGCGCAGTCCACGGGAAACCTCGCCGCCTGCATCATCGAACCGATCTTGAGCTCCGGGGGAGTCATCGAACCGCCGCTCGGCTACCTCGCGGCACTCAAGCGCAAGTGTGTGGAGCGCGGGATGCTCCTCATCCTCGACGAGGCTCAGACCGGGCTGTGCCGTACCGGCACCTGGTACGCCTTTCAGCGCGACGGTGTCGTTCCCGACATCCTGACCTTGTCGAAGACGCTCGGCGCCGGCCTGCCACTTGCCGCAGTCGTCACCTCGGCCGAGATCGAACAGGCCGCCGCCGAGCGGGGGTTCCTCTTCTTCACCACGCATGTCTCCGACCCCTTGGTCGCCGCCGTCGGCAACACCGTGCTCGACGTGCTCGAACGTGACGCGCTCGATGCGCGAGCGACCGAGTTGGGGGCGTTCCTGCGCGCCGGTCTGCTGTCCATCCAGCACCGGCACGCCATCATCGGCGACGTGCGTGGCCGTGGGCTCCTCCAGGGAGTCGAACTCGCGCCCGGCACCGGCGCCGAGGAGAGCTCGGACGAGCTCGGAGCGGCCATCACCCGCCGCTGCCTCGAACTCGGCCTCCACATGAACATCGTGCAGCTGCCGGGAATCGGCGGCACGTTCCGGATCGCCCCCACTCTCACCAGCACCGAAGACGAGATTACCCTCGGCCTGGAGATGCTCGACCAGGCGATCGCAGAGGTGACCGCACGAACGCACCTCGCTGCTTGACCGGGAAAGGGGAGAGCGCCACGGTGGCGACGGCCGTCAGACCGTGGGCGCGTTGGCGTCCTGGCTCACCACCGCGAGCACCCCGTCGATCTCGGAGAGCGCGGTGGTCAGCTCGGTTATCAGGCCGACTCCGTGCACGGTGAGCCAGAGCGAGACGGTCTCCGGGACGTGGCGCTCGCCGCGCTGGTCGATGGAGAGCTCGTCCACGACGAATCCCCGGTGCGTGCATTCGGCCAGTACCAGCCGGAGCACGCCCCTCCTGTCGAGATAGGTCAGATGGAGCCGTGAGGGGGCGTACCTGGACCAGGGAAGCCGGTCGGCCAGCGGGGTGAGGACGAGTACCGTCATGAAATATCCCGCGGTCACGGCCGTCGCCAGCAGCCACAGCCCCGCCCCCGCCGCCATGCCCACCGCGGCGGTGAGCCAGATCGCCGCAGCGGTGGTGAGACCGCGGACCGCGTCACCGCGGACGAATATCAGGCCGGCGCCGATGAAGCCGATGCCGGAGACGATCTGGGCGGCCACCCGGGACGGATCGAGGGTGACGTGCTCTCCCAGCACATCGGCGAAGCCGTATTTCGACACCAGCATGAACAGGGCGGCGGCGAAACCGACCAGGGCGTGGGTGCGCAGTCCCGCGCTCTTCTGGCGGATCTCCCGCTCCAGGCCGATCGCGGCCGAGAGCACGAAGGCCAGGGCCAGCTCACCGATCTGCGTCCAGCCCTGTCCTGCCAGGTCACCGAGAGGTGCCAGCGCCACCACCTCCAGGTCGGGCCGGCAGGCCCCCTCCCGGCCCCGGTCCGCCGGGAAGGGCCGGGCCGCCGCTCGGTGTCTCTTTCCTCGCTACGCCGCCTCCGCGGCCTGCCCGGCTTCCCGCAAGAGGGGCGAGAACCGCTGTTCGGTCAGATAGTGACCGATCCCGACGATGAGCACGAGGGGCCATTCGACGACTCCGAGCGCGCCCAGCGCGCCCAGCACGCCGTAGAAGACCAGTCGGTCCGCCGGTGGCACGGTCAGCGTGCCGATCACCGGCAGGCTGATGTGCGGCCGCTCCGCCCCACCCGCCTGGCCGCCCGCTCTGCCATCCAGTGCGCTGGCGGTTCCCTTGACCATGACAGCCTCCGTGAATCACGACGTACTGTCGCAAGTCCCCGGCCTCACGTGGCCTGTAACGCCGTTTGATGAGAACTTTGCCCGTCCCCGGGTCCTCAGCTCCGGGCCAGGCGCCAGATGTGGAAGGCCGGGCCGTCGGCGGGCAGCGTGACGGTATGGACATCGCGGAGGCCAGGCCGTACTGCGCGCCCTGTTGCCCGAAGGCGGGCCGGAAGGTGTAGGTGATCAGCAGGTCGGTCGCCCCCATCGTCGGGTTGTCGGCGGGGAACGGGCCTCCGGCGGTGACCAGGAAGATGCCGTTGAAGTTGAACGCGAACGACGAGACCAGCAGCGGGGCCAGCGCGAGCATCAGCAAAATCCGGTTTTCCCGTTCTTCGCCCAGGTGATCGAGACGGGGCTGGCGCGCCACGGATACACCGCGGTTCTGTGCACGCAGACCCCCGAGGGGGCAGGTGAGGACGAGTACGTCGGGATGCTGCTGGACCGTGGCGTCTCCGGCATTCTCGTCGTCTCCGGGCTGCACGCCGACACGACCATCGACCACTCCCGCTACCACCGTCTCAAAAGCGGCCGTGCCCCCGTTCCTGGGGCACTTTGTCCGTCCCATCGGCCCTCAACGCGTCGAGTAGGCTTCACGCGATCGGCGGGAAGCGGGAGTATTGGCGGCGTGAACCGCACAGCTGTACGTCTGGGAGTGTTCCTGCTGGCCGCCGTGGCGGTCGTGGCGGTACTGATGGCACTCCTGCCACCGTCCTCGCCCGGCAGGCTTGACGGTGGCGCCTCGCGAACCCCCGCCGTCGCGGTGAAGAAGCTGGGCGGCCGCGACCACGAGCTCACCGTGACCTCCACCGCGCTCGGCCGCGAGGGCATGGTCCGGGTCCTGCTGCCCGAGGGCTGGACGCCGGACTCGGGTCCGTGGCCGGTGCTGTACCTGCTGAACGGCTGCTGCCAGTCCGACTACGACACCTGGGTCACCAAGGGGGAGGCCGCGAGCCTCACCTCCGGCTACCGGGCGATCGTGGTCATCCCCGAGGGCGGCACCGTCGGCTTCTACTCCGACTGGCGCGACGGCCCCGGCTGGGAGACCTTCCACCTCACCGAGGTACGGCGGATCCTGGAGCGCGACTACGGCGCCGGGGACCGGCGGGCGGTGGCGGGACTGTCCATGGGCGGGTTCGGGGCCATGTCGTACGCGGCCCGCCATCCCGGCATGTTCCAGGCGGCCGCCTCCTTCTCCGGGGTGCTGCACACCCGCGACGGCAACGGCGGCGTCGACTGGCTGCTCAACCGGAACGGCGAGGACTCCGCGAAGCTCTGGGGTCCCCCGCGAGACCCCGAATGGGCCGCCCACAACCCGGCCGATCTCACCGGCGCGCTTCGCGGGGTACGGCTCTTCGTCTCCAGCGGCGACGGCTCCCCCGGCCCGCTGGACGGCACCTCCGAGCCGCGGGACGAGGGCGAGGCCGCCCTGTTCCGCCAGGCCGTGACCTTCGCCGAGCGGGCCAGGGCCAACGGCGTCGATGTGACCGTCGACTTCTACGGGCCCGGCACCCACAGCTGGCCCTACTGGAGCCGCGGCCTCGAACGCGCGCTCCCCATGCTCATGGACTCCATCGACGCCGCTCCCTGACGACCTGGGACACCTCCTCGAAAGGTGTCCCACCCGTGCATCGGGGCGCCGAAAGTTAAGGCTGATGACTCTGGGCGTTCAGCTCAGGCACCCCTCGCCGGTCACCCCCGTGACTAGCGTTCGTCAAACACCCCAGTTCAGGGGCGTTTGTCGCATGTCACGAGGAGCCACCTTGCGAGTCCTGGCCGTTGTCCCCGCCCGCGGAGGTTCGGTGGGCGTTCCCCTGAAGAACCTGGCCCCGGTGGGCGGCAGTCCCCTGGTCGCCCGCGCGGTACGGGCCTGTGTGCGGGCCAAGCTGGTCGACGAGGTCGTGGTCAGCACCGACCACGCCGGGATCGCCGAGGTGGCCCGCGCCGCGGGCGCGACCGTGATCGACCGGCCGGAAGAGCTGAGCGGCGGGACCGCCTCCAGCGAGTCCGCGGTGCTCCACGCGCTCGACCACACCCCCGACGTCCCCGACGTGGTCATCCTGGTGCAGTGCACCAGCGCGTTCATCGACCCCGCCGACCTGGACGACGCCATTGCCAAGGTCCTGGACGGCAGCGCCGACGTGGTGTTCTCCGGGCTGGAGACGCACGAGTTCCTGTGGAGCGTGAACGGCGCGGGCGTCAACCACGACCCCTCCCACCGGCCGCGCCGCCAGGACCGCGAACCGCAGTTCCGCGAGACCGGCGCCTTCTACGTGATGCGCGCCGAGGGTCTGCGCGAGTACGGCCACCGCTTCTTCGGCACCGTCGCCGTGCAGCGGGTCTCCCCGCACCACGCCGTCGAGGTGGACACCCCCGAGGATCTGGAGATCGTACGGGCGCTGGCGCCGTTCGTGGACCGGCCCGAGCCGATCGATGTGGACGCGGTGATCACCGACTTCGACGGCGTGCACACCGACGACCGCGCCTACGTCGACCAGGACGGCCGTGAGATGGTCGCGGTCAGCCGCTCCGACGGCATGGGCATCTCACTGCTGCGCCGCTCCGGCGTCAAATTGATGATCATGTCCACCGAGCACAACCCGGTGGTCGCGGCCCGCGCCCGTAAGCTCGACGTGCCCGTCCTGCAGGGCCTGACCGACAAGCGGACCGTGCTGCGCGACTGGCTGGCCATCGAGGGAATCGACCCGGCCCGCGTCGCCTACGTCGGCAACGACGTCAACGACCTGGGCCCGATGAGCGACGTCGGCTGGCCCGTCACCGTCCCCGACGCCCACCCGAAGGTCCGCGCCGCCGCCAGGACCGTGCTGACCAGGCCCGGCGGGGCCGGGGCCGTACGGGAGCTGTGCGACCGGGTCCTCGCGGCCCGCCCGGCGGACGAGAAGGTCACCGGAGTGACCGCGCCCCGCGCCGAGCTGAGGCTCGCCCCGGTCGCCAGGCCCGTCCAGATCGGCGACGCGCTGATCGGCGCCGGACAGCCGGTCTACGTGATCGGTGAGATCGGCATCAACCACAACGGCGACCTGGACATCGCGCGCCGGCTCATCGACGTGGCGGCCGAGGCGGGCTGTCAGGCCGTCAAGTTCCAGAAGCGCACGCCGGAGATCTGCGTGCCGCTGGAGCAGCGCGACCAGATCCGGCAGACGCCGTGGGGCGAGATGACCTACATGGAGTACAAGCTCAGGACCGAGTTCGGCCTGGAGGAGTACTCCCAGATCGCCGAGCACTGCCGGAAGCGGGGCCTGCACTGGTTCGCCTCGCCGTGGGACGTGCCGTCCGTTGAGTTCCTGGAGTCCATGGACGTGGTCACCCACAAGGTCGCCTCGGCGAGCGTGACCGACCTGGAACTGCTCCGCGCGCTCGCCGCGACCGGCAAGCCGATCATCCTGTCCACCGGCATGTCCACGCTGGAGGAGATCGACCAGGCGGTGGAGCTTCTCGGCACCTCCAAGCTGGTGCTGATGCACGCCACCTCCACCTACCCCCTCCCTCCCGAGGAGGCCAACCTCCGCACGATCACCACACTCCAGGAGCGGTACGGCGTGCCGGTCGGCTACTCGGGCCACGAGCGCGGCCTGCAGATCTCGCTCGCCGCGGTGACCCTGGGGGCGGTGACCGTGGAACGGCACATCACGCTCGACCGCACCATGTGGGGCTCCGACCACGCCGCCTCGCTGGAGCCCGCCGGGCTTGAGCACCTGGTCCGCGACATCCGCATCATCGAGACCGCCCTAGGCGACGGCGTCAAGCGGGTCTTCCCCGGCGAGCAGGCCCCCAAGTCCCGCCTCCGCCGCGTCACTGTGTAGATGGCGACGCTGACGCGTCGCGGTGAGGCCGCTCTTATCCGACTCCTTCCCTCGTCGCTCATCCGCTTCGCTCCTTCGCTCCTCAGTCCAGTCGTCGGCGCGGCCTCACGGGGAGTCCCTCGGGGACGGAGTACGGGGCACGTCCCCAGGGTGCTTCTTGGCCTAGTCGCCGGCGCGGCCTCACGGGGAGTCCCGTCGGGGGAAGGTGAGGGTGGTCGACGTGAGGGTTCTTGGTTGGGTCGTCTGAGTTGGGGACGGGAGGGCGAAGTTGATCAAGTTGTCGGTGGTGGTTCCGGTGCGGGACGCGGAGGGCTACGTCGGGGACGCCTTGGCGTCACTGGTCAGGAACGCGCGGCGGGACTTCGAGTTCATCGTGGTGGACGACGGGTCGGTGGACGCGACCGGGCAGATCGTCGAGGACTTCTGCCGTGATCTGCCCGGTCTGGTGGTGGTCCGCAACGACGCGCCGGTCGGACTGGCCGACGCGCGTAACCTCGGGATCTCCCTCGCCTCCGGCCGCTACCTGACGTTCATGGACGGCGACGACTGGCTCGCGCCCGGATATCTCGGGGACCTGGTCGGCGCGATCGAGCGGCTGGACTGCGACTTCGTCCGGGTCGACCACGTACAGGCGGAGGGCCGCAAGCGGACGATCCACCGGGCGCCGCTCGCCACCCGCGAGGTGGTGCTGAAGCCGCGCGACCACATCCTGCCCGATCACGCCAGGACCATGGTGGACTACCCGTACGCCTGGGCGGGGATCTACCGCCGGGACCTCGGTGACCTGCTGACCTTCCCGGGGCACCTGCACACCGCCGAGGACAGGCCGTGGATCTGGCGGCTGCACCGCGACGCGGGTTCGTTCGCGGTGGTGTCACTGGCCGGGCTGTTCTACCGGCGGATGGTGGCGGGCTCGCTGACGCAGACCGGCGACGCCAGGCAACTGCACTTCTTCGACGCCTTCGACCTGGTCTTCGCGGACCTGGAGGAGGAGTTCATGCCCAAGGCGGTGCGCACCTTCCGCGCGTTGCTGGCCCACCACCTGGAGTTGGGCGAGCGCCTCTCCCCCGAGCTTCGAGCCCGCTTCGAGGAGCGCGGTGCCACGACACTGAGGCGGTTCCCCGCCGACCTGCTCGCCGGGACCGCCCTGGACCCCGAACGCGATCAGATCCTGCTCGACCTCCTGGAGCGCCGATGACGCAGCTGTTCTACGCCTCGACCCTGTTCGGTGCGATGACGCTGGCGGCGGCGATCGACGACGGCCGTTTCGGCCCCCGCCAGGGGCGCCGGATCCTGCTGGTCTCCAACAACGCGGCCATCCCGGAGATCACCCCGGCTCTGGACGAGACCCCGGGCTTCGCCACGCTGCGCCCGCGCTTCGACGAGATTCACTCGTGGAACGAGATCGTGGCCCCGCTGCATCCATCGGACTGGAAGGCACGCGTCGTCGAGGTGCCGATGCTGGGCCGCCTGCTCCGCTCGCACCTGTCCCTGGGAGCCGGGCCCGCCGAGTTGGTTCTGGAATCCGTCGCGGTCCCCCCTGCCAAGACGCTGGCCGGACTGGTCAGGGACTGCCCGATCTCGGTCTACTCCGACGGCCTGATGAGCTACGGCCCGACCCGCGACCCGCTGCCGCAGGAGATCTACGGGCGGATCACCCGCCTGCTCCACCTCGACCTGGTGCCCGGTCTTCGGCCGCTGCTGCTCTCCGAGTACGGGGTGCCCGCCGAACCCCTCCCCGACCGGGCCTTCCTCGACGTGGTCGGCCACCGGGCCGATGACCCGCCCTCGGGCCGGGCGATGATCCTCGGCCAGTACCTGTCCGCCCTCGGCATCGTCACCTCCGAGGAGGAGGCGGAGCTCCACGCCGACATGCTGCGCGGCCTCGTCGCCCGGGGGTTTTCGCGCGTGCTGTTCAAACCGCACCCGGCCGCCGGGCGGCGGCACGCCCAGCGGCTGCGCGAGACGGCCGCCGAGCTGGGCGTCGAGCTGGACGTGGTGGCGGAGAGCGTCCCGGCGGAGTCGTGCTTCGCCACCCTCGGGCCCGAGCTCGTGGTCGGCTGCTTCTCCACCGCTCTGATCACCGCCGGGCGGTACTTCGGGCTCCCGGTGGCGACGGTGGGCGGCAAGCTGATCCTGGAGCGGCTCTCCCCGTACGAGAACAGCAACCGGATCCCGGCGACCATCACCGACGCCCTGCTGCCCCGCCTGTCGACGGACGGTTCGCTGTGGGAGCCCCCGCCGGTGGACGTCTCCGCCCTGGTGGGCGCGGTCGGCTACTGCATGCGGAGCGAGGCGTATCCGGGGCTGCGCGAGCAGGCCGCGGCCTATCTCCAGGCCTGCGGCCCCGACCGCTACTTCAAGCACCGGCGGCTCGCCGCCCTGGACCTGATCGCCACCTCAGCCACCACCGCATCGGCCGGCGCATCGGCCACCGCTCCGGCCGGCGCCCCGGTCGCCGCCCCCCAGGAGCGGAGCCCCCTGGGCAGGCTCCGCAGCCGCCTGTCGAGAACCTTTCCCTGAGCCGGACGGCCACAGCGGCACGGCACGGGCGGGAAACGGCGGATCGCCCCGCGTCCCCGTGCCGCGCCGTCTCCTCCGGTCCGGAGGCGAGGCGCGAGTGCCGGCCCGGCGCCCTGAGTTGACGCGCTCTTCGGCATGAGTACCGCGTGTGCGGTACCTCTGCGGCTTCCTGCCTCGTCGACCCGCGCCACCGGGGTGGCCTTATCGGGTCTCCACAGGCTTGCGAACCCTTCCTGCTCCGTTCCCGCTCATCCAGCGGTATCTGACGCGGTCACGCCGGCATGCGCTGATTCGCCGTTAACGGCGAATCAGCGTTCCCTGCCCCGCCACGACGGAACGGTTATCAACCCTCCGGCCTGAGGGGCAAAGCGCTACGGACGACTCAGGTAGCGGCGCATCCGGCGCTTGGCGCGGTAGCCGATGCGCAGCACGTTCGGCGGGACCTCCACGCGCATCCGGGCGCGACGGCGGGCGGCGGCGTACTCGGGGCCGTCGAGCAGGGACTTGGCGGGAACGAGGCGTCCCGAGCGTGCCTGCCCGACCAGGGAGACCATCCGCGAGACCCAGTCGCTCTCGTCACCGGGATGGAAGTAGTTGTCCCTGCACCAGCCGTCGTCCGGGTCCAGGAAGCGCCCCGCGGAAAGATCGTCGAGGGTGCCGAGCAGGCCACTGTCCTCGAAGACCAGGTTGATCATCTCGGCGCCCACCCCGAAGTCCGACAGCACCAGCAGGGGCACCTTCTGGGCGATCGCCTCCAGCGCGGCGGTCGAGCTGACGGTGACGAACCCGGCCGCGTGGGCCAGGTGCTCGTGCATGGGCCCCGCCGCGAAGCGCACGGCCCCGGCGCGCACCCTGCCCTCCTCCACGAGCGACTGCCACAGGCGCTGGTAGTGGTGGCGCTCATTGTGGGTCTGCCGCTCGCCGTCCAGGGCACGGAGCTTGACGACGACGTCCAGATCCGGCCGCCGCCCGGCCAGTTCGGCCAGGGCCAGCAGGATGCTCTCGCGCTCCTGTCTCCGCTTGGGCACCTTGGCCTGGGTGGCGAACACCACCCGGTCCCGCGGCCCGATGCGGGCGACCTCCTCCTGGCCTCGCAGAAACGGCAGCCGGGCCAGCCCCACCTGGCCGCCCCCGCCCAGCTCGCGGCCCATCGCCGAGAACTCCTCGACCTCCCGCCCGCTGTGCAGCACGAACAGCTCGCATCCGCTACGGAACAGCCAGGCCTTCTCGGTGGCGGGGACGGAGATGCCGGGCAGGCCCGAGACGAACACCGGCCGTGGCCGCAACCCGGCCAGCACCTCGCCGACCAGCACGTCCACCACGGGCCCTGTGCAGGCGGCGAGCACCACGTCGGGCCCGAGCCGCTCGGCGGCCCGGCGCAGCGCGCGGGCCGAGAGCACCGGCGGATCCGCCGCCGAGCCCGCGACCGCGGCACTGATCTGCGCCGGGGACGGGGTGATGGGGGTGCGGATGACCGCCAGTTCCCTCGTGCATCCCGAGGGCAGGTCCCGCAGCAGGCAGGCCGCCCACTTCAGGTAGGAGTCAGAGTCGGCCACGGCCAGGACCTTCAACGAGAACCTCCAACGGGGATCCCCCGCTTCATATCCGATTTCACATGGGCGGACCCGGCGCGGCTCGCATCCCGGGGCGGCACGCCACCGGCCTCCGGCCGCGGGGTCACGAGGTCACGAGGTCACGAGGTCATGCCCCGGTGGCTCCCGTGTCGTGATGGGCGAACATCGACAGGTGGGAGCGGAGCGAGGGGGCCGCCTCCACCGTCCACCACTCGTCCGGGACGTCCACCGTCTCGACCGGGACGCCCCTGGCCGAGAGCAGGACCCGCAGGGAGGTGACCGCGGTGGACGGCAGGCTCAGTACCCGCTGCCCGGCGGCCAGCCCGCGCAGGGTCATCTCGGCGGGGATCCCGCCACCGTAGACGGTGATCCCGGGCTGCTCCCCGACCTTGGCGAGATCGTGGGGGTCCTCCCTGCGGTGCGGGAAGTAGGCCACCGGCCCGGCCGAGCCGAGAGCGGCCAGCCAGCCGAGGTAGTGGTCGCGGTGGATCAGGCCGTTGCGGACCAGCGAGGTGCCGAGGACGACCGTGAGCTCCTTGGGACGGGGCACGCGCAGCGGCTGCGACCGCAGCCAGGCGAAGTCGTGGGTGATCAGCTCGGCCCCTCTCGCCCGTACGGCCTTCGCCAGGTCCGCGGGAACGGGCAGCGCTGTGAAGATCGACAGCCGACCCGAGCGGGCCGCGGCGCGCAACCTGAGTCCGGCCGCCGCGCCGAGGGCGGTTCTGAGCCGTCCCGCCTTCCCCCGGGCCCTCAGCAGGGGCGTACCCGCGTGGCCGACGAGCAACTCCAGGAGCCTGATGGTGGCCAGCCCGTCGTCGACGATCACGATACGGCCGGGGCGCCCGGTGAGCCAGCGGAACTGGACCTTGCCGGAGAAGGCGTCGCCCACCGCCCAGGTCACGCCCCGGCGCGGCCTGGGCATGTCCGGCCGCGCGGCGGTGAGCTCCAGGCCCGGCGGCAGGGTGAGGCGCCCGAGCTCGCGCCCGGTGACGGCCAGGGGGCGGAGCCTCGCCCTGGGCACGAGGTGGCTGCGGGCACCGAGCAGCCCCGCGTGGTGGGCCTCCACGGCGCAGAGCATCTGCAGCGGGGATTCCACCCAGGCGATGGCCGAACCCTGATCCCGCGCGTGGTCTCGACCGTCCTCCACGCCGGGTGATGACCCGTTCACGACTGACCCAAGCTAACCCGGTGGCCTTAAGCGCCGGGGAACCACGGATGAACAGCCGCCCACGCGTGCTTGCGCGCGATCTTTCCTCGACGCGACGGCCGCTCTGCTGTCCGAGGTCGGATACGACCGGATGTCCATCGACCAGATCGCCAGGCGGGCCAGCGCGAGCAAGGTCACGATCTACCGTCGCTGGGCGGGCAAGGAGGCGCTGGTGTGGTACCGGCTGCTCTTCACCGGCAAGCCACTGGATCGGGAGTTCGTCGAGGACACGGTCGACCGGTTCCTGCTCCCGCTGTTCCGCTCCTGGTCCGGCCAGGAGAGCTGAGGCCCGCCCTGCCGCCGGAGGGCCCCTGGGCCGCCGAACCTTGTTCGGGCCTTCCGGGGGAGGAGGACGCATCCGCTCCACACTTTTTACCATCGAATATTTGTTGCAAAGAGTTAAGGCCTGACACCCTTACCGGCGAGCCTCCCGATCACGCCATACCACCCCGGGTCAGGCGATCCACCGGCGGATACCACACGGCTGGATCGCCGAGGAAACAGGGGATCCCGCCCGCGACGGGGCCGCGACCCCGCCCGCCGCGACCGGCCGGAGGACGGGCGTGACCCGCCCCCTTCCCAGGCCAAGCGACCCCCCGCCGTACCCCCGCGACTTGGACGTATCACCAAGTCAGGGCAATGTGTCCTACTTGTAATCGTCTGTCCGAGTGACGTACGTTCGTCCTGTTCATGGCAAATGTCTGGGTCTGTATAGATCTAAGCATTGCCGTCACATTGCCCGACCGTGTTCCACCTGGGCGGAACCCCTCCGCCCGCGGTGAGCACGGCCGCCGAATCCGCGAAGTCTGCGGAACCGGGGAACCACGTTCCTGGGGTGAATCAGCGCGTTCTCGCGCCGTAGGGCACTTCCCAGCCCGAACCCGTCAGCTAACCCGGTAGGCGGCATGGAAGCGAAGCAAGGAGTCGAACCCCGGTATGACCAAGCACCGCCTCACCCCCACCTTCAGCGCCCCCCGCGTGGCGAGCGCCCTCCTGGGCGCCTGCGTCGTCCTGGCGACCGGCTCCGTGGGCTCCGCAGCCCTGGCCGACAGCCACACCGCTCTGAACCCGCCCGCCGAGACGAAGGTCTCCGAGGTCTCGCAGCACAGGCCCGCGAGAACCCCGCTCGAGATCGCGGCCGAGAGGCTGCCCAAGGTCTCCGCCGCGCAGGTCCTGGACCTCGCCTCCAAGCAGATCGGCGTCCGTGAGAACTCCCAGGGCGGCGGGACCAAGTTCCACTCGTGGTACATGTCCTCCCCGCGCGCCAAGGAGACCGTCGCCCGTGACGGCGGCAGCATCCAGGGCTACGCCAACGCCCCCTGGTGCGCGATGTTCGTCTCCTGGGTCGGTGAGATGGCCGGCATCCGGCCCACGATGGGCTGGGACGCCTACACCGTCACCCACGCCAAGTGGTTCAAGAACAACCATCACTGGGGCACCACCCCCACTCCCGGCGCCGTCGTCTACTTCGACTGGGCCGGCGGCAAGAGCCTCGACGGCATCGACCACGTCGGCTTCGTGAAGAAGGACAACGGAGACGGCACGATCACCACGATCGAGGGCAACACCGGCAACGGCAACGTCGAGCAGCGCATCCGGCCCGTCTCCCAGGTCGTCGGCTACGGCTACCCCGTCTACTCCGGCTGATCCACACCCGCCGCCCGCGCCATCCCCCATGGGGCGGGCACCCGGCACCCCCGCCGGTGAACGCGGGCCGATCCGCACTCGCCCAGGGGCGCCGCTCGCTCGAGCGGCGCCCCTGACGGCGATTTCATGGCCAGAGCCCGACGCCGGTACCGGCGGCACCGGCGGGACGGCCACCGCGCACCCACATGGTCGCCGCGCCTCCCGCTCCCGCTTCCGCGAGCAGCCAGTGCACCTCACCCCGATGGTAGAGGGCTACCGCCGGGGCGCCCTGGACATTGTCCACGATCGGGGTGAGGCCGAGACACCTGGCGGCGGCTGCCATCATCTCGGCCATCGTGGACGTGCCGGTGCGCAGGTAGACCATGTTGTGGCTGGGACCGAGCCCGGCGACGAGAATGCCCATGCGCCACAGGGCGACGGCCGCGTCGGCGTCGGTGGCGGTGCCCGGGACGCTCGGGTCGAACTGCCGCCGGGCGTCGCGCCACGCGTTGGTCAACGCCCGCAGGACCCTACGGTGTAGCGTTCTGGGCACCTCGACGCGCATGACCGGCGACCGCTTGAAGCCGGTGTCGCCGGCGTCGGCCTGGGTGACGATGGCCCAGGCCAGCCCTGACAGCAGCCGGGCGATCCGTGCCGCCACCGCCCCGCTGCGCGTCTCCACGACGGGAAGATGACGCGACGCTGTGGCGTGTGTCCCTCCGCCGGTGTTCCCGGGTCCGGCGGAGCGCAGATGTTGCCAGGCGAGCGCCGCCTCCAGCATGCCGTACCCGCCGATCGGAGCCTCCGCGAGGGCGCGGTGGACGGTGCCGCTCGCGCAGTCGAGGCGTCCGGCAGACGGTGACCTCGGGGACGACGCGGTCGGACCGGGGATTCGATAGGCGATCGGGGGGCTTGTCATGATTTCTGATCTCCTGTGCGGTCAGTTTCCGGGGATCGGCCTGTCGTCGGCGACGATCCGGCCGCCGCGGACGCGATAGGCCCACACCGTGACCGAGGAGCCGGCAAGCTCGCCGTCGCCGTTGAATTGGATCTTCGTAGTGATACCGGCGCCGGAGTAGCCGTCGACGAACTCCTCCATGTCAGAGCGTCGCGTCCGGCCGGCGTCGATGCCCCGCAGGAAGACGGTGGCGGCGTCGTAGGCCTCCGCGCTGTAGGTGCCCGGGTCGTGGTCGAAACGGATCCGGTAGCGCCGGGCGAACCCGGGATCCTTCTCCGGCGGCCGGCACGGGCAGGTGAGAACTGCGCCCTCGGCGGCCTCGGCCCCCGCCGTGCGGACGAACCCGTCGTCCTTGACCGCGTCGCCCGAGACGAAGACGGCGCTCACGCCCGCGTCGCGCAGCTCGCGCAGGAGCCGGCCGGCCTGGGTGTAGTAACCGCCGAAGAAGACCACGTCGGGGGCGGCCGATTCGACCTCGGAGACCGCGCCGCGGAAGTCGACCGAATTCGGCTGAACCGAGGCGCTCTGCACCACCAGCGAGCCGAGCTCCTTCATGACCAGCTCACTGAGGCCGCGCCCGTAGGGGCTCATGTCGTCGATGACGAACACCTTCCGCGCGAGCAGCCTCTCCCTGATGTACCGGCCGACCGCCGGTCCCTGCGCGGCGTCGCTGCCCAGGATGCGATGGAAGGTCGATCGCCCCCAGCGGCTGAGGCCGGGGTCGGTGGCCGCCGGGGTGATGGTGCTGACCCCGCCCTGGTTCAGGATCGGGTTGGCGGCCTGCGACTCGCCGGAGAACGCCGGCCCGACGACACCGATGATCGCGGGGTCGGCGACGACCTGCTGAGCGAGTTCGGGCGCCTGCTTCGGATCCCCCTGGGTGTCGAAGTCGACGAGCCCGACGGGGCAGGCCGGATTCCGGGCGTTGTGCTGTTCGACGGCGAGCAGCGCGCCTTCGCGCATGTTGCGCCCGAGGTTCATGGACTCGCCGGTGAGTGGCCCGAAGAAGGCGATACGCAGGCCGCAGCGCCCCTGATCCGAGACGCGCCCCCCGATGTCGGCGCACCCCGGCACGGCCGCCAGCAGCGCCGCCGCGGCGAAGGCGGCCAACCGGCGGGCGCTGCGCATCGATCGCCTCCAGGCGCTTAGGCCGTCCAGCCGCCGCCTGGCGGATGCCTCAGCGTACGGGGGCGTCCCACACCGCGGGCGCCCGACATGAATTCTGCGATGATGATCATGAGGATTCGATGAAGATCCGGTGAAGGGGGAGAAGTACCACGGAAACGGGAACCGATCCGATCTCCGGAGGAGAGATTCGTCAGGAGCCTTCATGCGAGTTCCGCGATGCCCTGTGATCACACGCGGTGACCGGGCGGGTGAACGCCCGGACGCCCCCGGCCCGCTCCGCACGCGGCTGGTTGAACTCTCCTGACAGGTCGCCACCCTCGTCTTGAACTCCCCCGGCGGATCGCTACCCTCGTCCCATGCGTGTGATCGTCGTCGAGGATGATCCCGACGTGCGGGGTGCCGTCGTCTCCGGGCTGCGTTCGGCCGGCTTCGCCGTCGACGAGGCGGCCAACTGGAGCCAGGCCGACCTCAGCATGAGCGTCAACGACTACGACTGCCTGATCCTCGACCGGATGCTCCCGGAAGGCGACTCGGCCGACGAGCTCCACCGGCGCCGTCAGGCCGGCATGGCCATACCAGCGATCATGCTGACCGCGCTCGACGACATCAGCGACCGGGTGGCAGGCCTGGAGGCCGGCGCCGACGACTATCTGACCAAGCCGTTCTCCACCGACGAACTGGTCTTGCGGGTGCGCGCCCTGTGCCGGCGCCGCACCACGATGGTCCCGCCGGTCCTGCGCGTCGGCGACGTCACGCTCGACGTGGCCCGCCGGGAGGTCCGCCGCGCCGGGGTGCTGCAAACCCTCACGCCCAAGGAGTTCGCGGTCCTTGAGATCCTGATGACCCACCAACCGGCTGTCGTCACCCGTACCGAGCTCATCGAGCACTGCTGGGACGAGCGGGCCGACCCGGCGTCCAATGTGGTGGACGTCGTCGTCAACCAGCTGAGACGCAAGCTCGGTGAGCCTGCCGTGATCTTCACGATGCGGGGTACCGGTTACCGGGCCGGGCCCGTGCGGCTGTGAACCCGCTACGTCTCCGCGGCCCCGATCCCGGCGGCAGGGGTCAGAAGGGGACCCAGCCGACACATCTGCAGACGACCGGGCGCCTCAACGGGCTTCGGGTCCGCCTGGCCCTGCTGCTGACAGCCCTCAATGTGATGGGTCTGGCCGGTATGGGAACCGTCGCGATGGTCGTCGACCAGCAGCAGCGCGACGGTCTCGTCCGGGCGGAGCTGGAGCGCACCGCCCGGACCGCGAAAGCCCTGCTGTACTACGAGTCCGGCGCGCTGCGGCTGGACCGCCTCTTCGCCGATCCGGCGTCGAAGGGCCCGACCGCGGTGCACGTGTACGAAGGTACCCGCACCGACGTCCGCCTCGTCTTCGCGTATCCGTCGAGCCTGCCGGTGATCGCGCCAGAGGTTCTGCGCGGCCTCGCCCGGCCCGTCTGGCAGGGGCGCGGCGAACTCGCCGCGACCGTCACCAGCGTGGGGCGTCGTTCACGGTTGCTCGCGGTCCCGTTCTCGCACGCCGTCACCGGAGCGGTGTCGGGCACCATCGTGGTCGCAGTCGATCTTGAGCCCGTTCAGCGGGCCCATCGGCGGCTGGGGTGGATCCTGTTCACCGGAGGAGCGGTGTTCACACTCCTGGCCGGCTTCGGCGGGCATCTGCTGGCCCGGCGGGGCACCCAGCCGGCTGTCGAGGCGCTGGGCCAGCAGGAGCGGTTCGTCGCCGACGCGGCGCATGAGCTGCGCACCCCTCTGACGGTCATCCGGGCACTGTCGGAGGCCGCGATCAAGGATCCCGGCCGGCAGTCTCAGGCGTTGCAGCAGGTTTTGCGCTCCACCGAACGGCTTGCCGACTCGGTTGAGGCGCTGCTCATGCGGGCGCGTCTCGTCGCCGGGCTGAGAGAGCTCCAGCGGCAGCCGTTCCGCCTCGACCAGCTGGCCGAGGAGGTGGTGACCGAGACCGTGCAGCCGCCGCACACGGCGGCGGTGTCGGTCTCGCCCACGGTGGCGAGCGGTGACCCGACCCTGGTCCGCATCGCCATCCGCAATCTGGTCCACAACGCCGTCCGGCATGGCCGGACCGGTGCCGAACCCGCGACGATCACCCTCGTCGTCACCGACGGCACGGTTGTGATCAAGGATGCCGGTCCGGGTCCCGGTCCGGGTCCGGACGGCCGCCCGGCGCAGCGTTTCCGGAGCGACGCGGCGGACGGCACCGGCCTGGGTCTGACCATCGCACAATGGGTGGCGGAGCTGCACGGTGGGGCACTGCGGCTTCATCCGGCGCCCGGAGGGGGCACTGCCGCGATCATGACCCTGCCCGACGAGCCGCCGCCTGACAGGCGATGACGCTCGCCGCGGCGCCGTGGCGAGGCAGCGTCAGGGAGTGGAGCGGCCGGCTCTGGCTCCGGCGGGTGAGATGGCGAACCAGCCGTTTCGGCCATGCCCGCCGGTGTCGCCGGGCATGCGATCACCGCTGTAACCGTACAGCGGCCACCCCGAGAGGGTGAGCTGCTCGGTGCCGTCGGGCCTGACGACCCTGCCGATCTTTCCCCGGTCTATGCCGACGATCCGCAGCCTCCCGATGTCGCTGACCGGCATCGGGCGCCAGATCTCGGCGCACTCGCCGACGCAGGCCGAACGTGACGGGCTCGCGTCGTCGGCGTCACTGCGGTAGAGGACGTATCCCTGGACGTCGATGACGATGAGGCCGCCGAGCCGCTGCGAGTTGACAGCGAACAGGCCGGGGCCGGGCGCGGCGCTGGGGTCCGACACTCTGGTCAGCTCCGTGTCGGGCCGGAGCGCTCCGCCGTCAGCGGCGCAGCCCGCCACCATCAGGGCGGCGACGGGTCCCGCCAGGAGCGCCGCCCACCGTGAACGTCGACTCATGGGCACAGTTTGCCTGGACAGCCCGCCGGATGCCTCCCCGCCGCCGGGGGTACTCGATGAGATCTTCCTTGTCGGAGACCTTTCGGCGGCTGACGACTCGCTTACCCGGCCGTTTCGCCGCCTGGAGTGGGTGACAATCACACGGCTCCCTCGCGGGAGGTGTCACCGAGCGCCGGACACGGTGATCCGGGCGAGGGCGACACCATCAACGATCATGGATGGCGTGACGACCCGACCGGCCACGGTCGGATCTCGGTGAACAACGATGCCGGGGGGCCGGGGGATGGAAACCCCCTCGCGCGTCCACCCGCCACCATGTCTCTCGATCGCGAACGTGCGGCACGCATCGAGTGTGGCATCTCAGGCATGTTTCAACGTATTGGATAAGCCTAACGGGTTTCGCCGAACACCGGACCGGGGCGGAGGCTCGCCGGGGAGCGGCGGGCAGCCCGCCGCTCCCCGGCGAGCCTCGGCACGGACACGAAATGCCCCGACTGTATGTCCGTGAGATGGGAGCGCTCCCAATCACCCTAATGAGATGTATGTACCCACTTCATGCTGATAGTCCCACCCAAAACAGTCGGATGTAACGGTTGAGTTTCGGCATATTGACGTCCCGGTTGCCCATCGTCCACTCTTCGTGGGAGCGCTCCCAAAGCACATTGAGGAACTACCGCACCGCGAGGCCGTGTTTGTCGGGGACCGGCCCCCCGGTGTCACCTCCCAATGATTCGGGCGACCACCTGAGAGGGGTCCGGAAATGTTGAACAACAAGCGGCACGGCAAGCTCGCCGCCGTAGCGGTCATGGCGGCCACCGCCCTGGCCATCACCTCGTGCGGTTCCAGCGAGCCCGCCAAGCCCGCCGCGGGCGACGGCGGCGCCTCCGCCGCGGCCGAGCCGGTGACCATCACCGTGCACACCTTCGGCGGTGGCGAGAACTTCGGCTACGACAAGGCCGTGGAGACCTGGAACGCGGCACACCCGAACATCCAGGTCAAGTACCAGAACCTGACCGACCGGTTCGAGGACGTCTACCTCCCGCAGCTGCTCCAGCGCCTGCAGGCCGGCAGCGGCGCGGCCGACATCATCGCCCTGGACGAGGGCGCGATGGGCCTCATGAAGGCCCGCCCGCAGTTCTTCACCGACCTGGCCGAGTACGGGCTGGAGAGCCGCAAGGCCGACTTCCCCGCGGCCAAGTGGGACAACGGCATCAACGCCGACAACAAGCTCTTCGCTCTCGGCACCGACATCGGCGGCATGACCATGTGCTACCGCAAGGACCTGTTCGAGAAGGCGGGCCTGCCCACCGAGCGCGACGAGGTCGGCAAGCTCTGGCCGGACTGGAGCGCCTTCAAGGCGATCGGCGAGAAGTTCAAGGCCGCCAACCCCGGCAAGGGCGACCCCAAGTTCCTCGACGGCCCGAACACGCTCTACAACGTGATCCTGTCGCAGGAGGCGCCGAAGAACGGCAACGTCGCCTACTTCGACAAGAGCAACCAGCTCGTCATCGAGAGCAACCCCGCCATCAAGACCTCCTTCGACACGGTGAAGGACTTCAGCGAGGCGGGCCTGACCGCCAAGCTCGCCTCCTTCACCCCGCCGTGGAACGCCGCCATCAAGAAGGGCGGCTTCGCGACCATGGGCTGCCCGGCCTGGATGCTCGGTGTGGTCTCCGGCGCGGCCGGTGACGACAACAAGGGCAAGTGGGACGTCGCGTCCGTGCCCGGCGGTGCGGGCAACTGGGGCGGCTCCTACCTCGCGGTTCCCAAGCAGAGCAAGCACCCCAAGGAGGCCGCCGAGGTCCTGAACTACCTCACCGGCAAGGAGGGCCACGTCATGGCCTTCCAGGAGGCAGCGGCCTTCCCGAGCTCCATCCCGGCGCAGCAGGACCCGGCGGTCGCCGACCTGAAGAACCCGTTCTTCAACGACGCGCCGACCGGCCAGATCTTCGGCGCATCGGTCAAGGACCTGCTTCCCGTCTTCCTCGGCGAGAAGCACGCCCAGGTCAAGACCGCGGTGGAGAAGGTCCTCGAGGGCATGGACCAGGGTTCGGTTCCCTACGACCAGGCCTGGACCAAGTTCATCGAGGCCGGCGTCAAGGCAGCGGGCTGATCCCCCTACCGACCCGCACCGGCCCGGCGGCGGTGATCCCGCCGCCGGGCCGGTCGCCTGCCCCCGCTGAAAGGCTCCGTTGATGACACTGCACGTCGACTCCCCTGCCGCCCCTCCACAGCCCGGCCCCCGCCGGTCGGCGGGGGCAGGCGGACCGCAGCGAGGCGGTGGATGGGCCCGGTTCGACCTCCGGGCGACCCCCTACTTCCTCGTCTCCCCGTACTTCCTCCTCTTCGCGATCTTCGGCATCTTCCCGCTCGGCTACACCCTCTGGGTCTCGCTGCACGACTGGGAGCTCGCCGGGGACAAGTCCTTCGTCGGCCTCGAGAACTACATCGAGCTGATCACCGACGAGGCCTTCTGGAACGCGGTGATCAACACTCTCGGCATGTTCGTCATGTCGACGATCCCGCAGCTCGTCCTCGCCCTCGTGCTGGCCAACGCGCTCAACAAGCGCATCCGGGGACGGCTCTTCTTCCGCCTCGGCGTGCTGCTGCCGCTGATCACCTCCGTCGTCGCCGTCGCCGTCGTCTTCACCCAGCTGTACGGGCGTGACTACGGCATGATCAACTGGTTCCTGGGCCTCTTCGGAACCGACGCGATCAACTGGCAGAACGAGAAGTGGTCCGCGTGGATCGCGATCTCCACCATGATCGACTGGCGCTGGACCGGCTACAACGCCATCATCCTGCTGGCCGCCATGCAGACCATCCCCAAGGATCTCTACGAGGCCGCCGCCATCGACGGGGCCACGGCCAGGCGGCAGTTCTGGCAGATCACCATCCCGATGCTGCGCCCGACGATCGTCTTCGTGGTGTTCATCTCCACCATCGGCGGCCTGACGCTGTTCACCGAGCCGGTCATGTTCGAAGGCAACCCGACGATGGCCGGCGGCACCACCGGCCAATACCAGACCGTGGCCATGTTCATCGTCAAGGAGGCGTTCCGCGACTTCGACTTCGGCTACGCCTCGGCCGCCGCGTGGATGCTGTTCGCGCTGATCCTGGTCGGGACGCTCATCAACTACTCCTTCACCCGCCGCATCGGGGGTTCCAAGTGACGGCCATCCAGTCCAGGCGGCCCCCGGCGCATTCACGGCGGCCTTCCGGCCCGTCGGCCGCACGGAACCGCATCTGGGACGCCGGCCCGCTGACGAAGGTCGTCCTGGCCTTCGCGCTCGTGCTGTCGGCGTTCCCCATCTACTACATGTTCATCATGGCCACCCGGACCAACGAGGAGGCCATCGACGTACCGCCGCCGCTGCTCCCCGGCGGCCACCTCGGCGAGAACATCTCACGGCTCCTGTCCACCGAGGACGCCTACTTCATGACCGGCCTGGTCAACTCGGCCATCGTCTCGGTCACCGTGACCCTCTCCGTGGTGCTCATCTCCACCCTGGCCGGCTTCGCCTTCGCCAAGCTGCGCTTCCGGGGCAGCAAGATCCTGCTGGGCCTGATCCTGGTGACGATGATGGTCCCGCTCCAGCAGATGGGCGTCGTGCCGCTGTACGAGCTCATGGTCACGCTCGGCTGGACCGGCCAGCTGAAGGCGGTGATCCTGCCCTTCCTGGTCAACGGCTTCGGGGTCTTCATGATGACCCAGTACGCCACCCAGGCGGTGCCGGACGAACTGGTCGAGGCGGCCCGCGTCGACGGCGCCTCCACCATGCGCATCTACGCGAACGTCATCCTGCCGGCGCTACGGCCGGGAATGGCGGTGCTGGCACTGCTGGTCTTCATGCAGACCTGGAACGAGTTCATGTGGCCGTTGATCGTGCTGAACCCGGACAACCCGGTAGTCCAGACGTCGATCGCCGCGCTCAACCAGGCCCACGGCACCGACTACGTGATGCTGTTCACCGGCACCGCGGCATCGGTCCTCCCCCTGTTCATCGTTTTCATCGCGTTCGGCCGTCAGATCGTCGGCGGACTCATGGAAGGTGCGGTTAAAGCGTGACCACGCAAGAGACGCAGATTCAGACCCCGGATCTGGTGTTCCCGACAGGTTTCGTCTGGGGCGCGGCCACCTCCGCATACCAGATCGAAGGCGCCGTCTCGGCGGATGGCCGCGGCATCTCCATCTGGGACACCTTTGTCAAGCAGCCGGGCCGGGTGGTGAACGGCGAGCACGCCGACGTCGCCATCGACCACTACAACCGCTACCGGGACGACGTGCGGCTGATGGCCGAACTCGGCCTCGGCGCGTACCGGTTCTCCATCTCCTGGCCCCGGATCCAGCCCGAGGGACACGGCCCCGTCAACCTCAAGGGCATCGACTTCTACAGCCGCCTGGTCGACGAGCTCCTCTCCCGGGGCGTCGACCCGTGGGTGACGCTCTACCACTGGGACCTGCCCCAGCCCCTGGAAGACGCGGGCGGCTGGCCGGCACGGGACACGTCGAAGCGCTTCGCCGACTACGCGGCGGCCGTGCACGACGCGCTGGGCGACCGGGTCCGCAACTGGAGCACCGTCAACGAGCCCTGGTGCTCGGCGTTCCTCGGGTACGCCTCGGGTGAGCACGCCCCCGGGCGGCGCGAGCCCGACAAGGCGGTGTACGCCGCCCACCACCTGCTGCTCGCGCACGGCCTGGCCGCGCAGGCGATACGGGCCCAGCGCCCGGAGAGCGTCATCGGCGGCTGCGTCAACCTGTACGCGATCACGCCGCAGACCGCCTCCGAGGCCGACCAGGACGCCGCCCGCCGCATCGACGGGCTGCAGAACCGTTTCTTCCTGGACGCCCTGCTCAAGGGCGAGTACCCGGCCGACGTGCTGGAGGACCTCGGCCGGCCGGCCGGGCTCGTCCAGGACGGGGACATGGAGACCATCTCAACGCCGCTGGACAAGCTGCTGATCAACTACTACAGCCGCTTCACCGTCTCCGGAACCCCCGGCGGCGCGGCGTCGGCCGCGGCGGCGCCCACCGACACCGGGTCCCCCTGGGTCGGCAGCGAGCACGTCTCGTTCGTCGAGGGCGGACGTCCCGTGACGGCCATGGGCTGGGAGATCGACGACTCGGGGCTGCTGGAGATCCTGCAGCGGCTGGCCGCCGAGTACCCGCGCGTCCCGCTGGTCATCTCGGAGAACGGCGCGGCCTTCGACGACGTCGTGGGACCCGACGGCGTCGTCCACGACCGTGACCGGGTGGGCTACATCGACGCCCACCTGCGCATCTGCCACACCGCGATCGAGGCGGGGATCCCGCTGGAGGGCTACTTCGCCTGGTCCCTGATGGACAACTTCGAGTGGGCGTGGGGGTACGGGAAGCGGTTCGGACTGGTGCACGTCGACTATGAGACGCAAACTAGAGTTCCCAAAGAGAGCGCTCTCTGGTATGCCGGGACGATCAGGCGCGGAGGCCTGAACGGTCCGACAGAATAGGGGCCGGCGAATTCACCACGGGGGGCTGAAACACATGAACGGCGACCGTCGTCCGACGCTTGAGGCGGTCGCGGCCCTGGCCGGAGTCGGCCGAGGCACGGTGTCGCGGGTCATCAACGGTTCACCGAAGGTGAGCGAGAAGGCCCGCGACGCCGTGCTGCAGGCGATCCAGGAACTGGGCTATGTGCCCAACCGGGCTGCGCGCGCGCTGGTCACCCGGCGCACGGACACCGTGGCGCTGGTCGTATCGGAGTCCGAGCTGCGGGTCTTCGACGAGCCGTACTTCGCGGGAACCATCCGCGGCATCGGTTCCGCACTGTCCGAGACCGGTCTGCAGCTGATCCTCGCGATGGCCCAGTCGAAGCAGGAGCACGAACGGCTGGAGCACTATCTGACGGGACAGCACGTCGACGGGGTGCTGCTGATCTCCCTGCACGGTGCCGACCCGCTGCCGGGAAGGCTGGAGGCGATGGGCGTGCCGACGGTCATCGGGGGCCGCCCTGTCGGCCTCACCCCCTACAGCTACGTCGACGTGGACAACCGGGCCGGAGCCAGGCAGGCGGTCAAGTACCTGCTGGGCCGGGGCCGTCGCCGGATCGCCACCATCGCGGGAACGCAGGACATGGGCGTGGGCGTGGACCGGCTCGCGGGCTACCGTGACGCGCTGCTCGCGACCGGCCTGAGCGAGATCGTGGCGTACGGCGACTTCAGCGAGGAGAGCGGCATGGCCGAAATGCGCAAGCTGCTCGCCGAGAACCCCGACCTGGACGCCGTCTTCACCGCCTCAGACCCGATGGCGCTGGGCGCGATGCGGGTGCTGCGTGAGGAGGGCAAGAGCATCCCCGGCGACGTCGCGGTGATCGGCTTCGACGACTCGCCCGCCGGGGCGCACTCCTCCCCCGCCCTGACCAGCGTGCACCAGCCCACCGAGTCGATGGGCCGGCAGATGGCCCACCTCCTCGTCTCCCGCATCAACGGCGAGCACCTGGAGCAGCCGGTGGTGATACTCGACACCCACCTGGTCGAGCGATCCTCCGCCTGAGACGACCCCTTCCGGTGGCCTTCGGCGCGCCGGGCGGGACGGAGCCGGGCCTCAGCCGGTACCACGACGCGGGCGGGGCGGTGGGGTCGAGGTAGTCGCCGCCGGAAAAGCGC